>JAFDBW010000293.1 GCA_019313105.1 Deltaproteobacteria bacterium
CTCGGTATCCACCCGGCACTTACGACACTGCTGCCCCTCGCGATCATCATTCTGATTGCTACCTGGCTGTTGTTAAGGGTCCCATAGGTGGCAGCCCTGCATCCGGTCAGAACTGCGGGACCATCAGGTCTGTCGACTGCTCCTGGTCAAACTTTCCAGACTCTTCCGAATAGCCCCTGACAAGCATCTTCAGAACCCAGCGGTCACCATTTCTTTTGATCAAATACAGGTTATACTTAGCGCAACGCTCAGAGTGCGGATTCAGTTCCGATGCGGAAGGTGCTCCAATCACGGGGACTTTGCCGGCAGGAGTCTGCAATTCCGAAAATGTTTCGGCGTGAGTGTGTCCATGCAGTATCAGTTCTGCGCCGAAACGGGCAATAACCTCGGCAAATGCGCTGTTGTCGACAAGACGTTTGCGCCATTTTATCGTTCCCGATACCGGCGGGTGATGGATCAGGACAACCCGCAGGAGGCCTGCTTTGCCGGTTTCCTGAAGAAGTTCGGCCAATATGCCCAGTTGTTTTTCACCCAGACTGCCGACCGCGAGAAAAGGCAAGCTGGGCCTTGCCGAGCAAAGACCGATCAGGGCGACTTTGCCTCGAATGCGCAGGCTTGGGAACAATTCTCCTGTCGGGGCGCTGTCCTGCCTGTCGTCGGAGATGAGGTAAGGGACCCATGCCGAGAGTTGAGTAGACCATTGCTGCCCGACGTAGGCTTCATGGTTGCCCGGAATGACGGTGACCTGGTCCGGTGTCCCGAATCTGGCCAGCCATTGACCGGCATCGGTAAACTCATCTGGCAGGCCAAGGTGCGTCAGGTCGCCGGTTACGGCAATATGATCAGGCCGGGTAGTTTTCAGGTCTTCGAGTAAGGCTTCCACAATGTCGAGCCGATGCACCCGTCGCCGTTTGCGCCACCAGGACAGGTAGCCCAGCATTCGCTTGTTGAGCAGTTGACCAATTGCGATACCATTGAGCGAGGTCAGGTGGAGGTCGGATAGATGGGCCAGGGTGAAACTGCCCGATGTCGGTGATGGCACCTTTGGCTCTAAGCCTTCCGGACGGGTAGGCGATGTCTCTTTCTTTACTTCCGGCATTCAGGGAGTATATAGTAATGACTTTGTTTTTTCTACCGATCTTTGTTCCGGATGGATCCCATCTGTTGGCTCATGCCAGGCCGACACAAACCTTCCGGAAAGCCTATTCTCAGGACCACAATTTATGTCAGTTTACGTACGGATTTTAAAGGAAAGCCCCATCAAATTATGGGGGTTGAGCTCTCGCGAACGTCTTGAGCGCATGCTCACGAAGGCCGGAGTCTCTTGCGGTCCTCGTGACGAGAATGCGGTTGCCGGAAAAGATTCCGTGCTTCTGCTGCGCGGCGATTTTCTTTACGACCAACGCATCGTCAAGAAGATGGTTGACTCGGTCGGCATTGTCCTGGAAGCAGGCTCCGTGGATGGTCCCAAGCCGGTTGCAGCCCATGTTTCAGCAGAACTTGCCGACCGCATGGAGGCCATCCTGTCTGATGAGGATCAGCATGATTATCCGCAGGGTCTGCGTCAGGAGACTCCGGAGACGCTGGTCAATGCCTACCTGATGGAGTTGCGCAAGTTTGACGCACCATATCTGCTGCCGATCTCTGAAAGTAGTCGACGAAGCCTTGAAAAGAGACTTTTTGATGGCTCTTACAAGGGGGTTACCGACCTGGTGACCAAGTGGCTCTGGCCAGCTCCAGCACGCTGGGCAACAGGCGTTTGCACCCGCTACGGCATCGTGCCCAACCAGGTCACCACCCTGAGTCTTATACTGTCGTCGCTGGCGGTCCTCATGTTCTACAACGGGTTTTATGTGACGGGCCTGTTTATGGCCTGGTTCATGACTTTCCTTGATACGGTTGACGGAAAACTGGCCAGGGTCACCCTCAACTACAGTTCTTTCGGCAATATCTACGACCATGCTATCGATCTGGTTTTTCCGCCCATCTGGTATATTGTCTGGGCCTTGAGCCTACAGAGTATTCCCGGTATGTCCACAGAGGTTGCGATCTGGGTGGTGATGACCGGTTACATCGCAGGCAGGCTGGTTGAGCTTGTCTTCAAGCAGTTTCTTGAATCATCGGGAATCTTCTGTTGGCAACCGATCGACTCTTGTTTTCGACTGATTACGGGCCGGCGCAATCCAAACCTGGTCCTGCTCACTGTGAGCCTCTTCTTCGGCCGACCTGACATCGGTCTGCTGGCCGTGTGCCTGTGGACAGCCCTGTCGAGCGTTTTCCTGGTCGCACGTCTGATCATGGGCATACAAACCAGGATCTCATCCGGGCCTTTGCGTTCCTGGTTCCTTGACCTCGATCCGTCGGATGAGTCGCTTACTTTTACTCAAAGATGGTTCTGTCGTCGTCCCAAGGCTTGAACGTTATGAATGGCCCTTTCATGCAAAGCCCTGAAGCTACTGACCATTATTATAAAAATGGGCAATGCTTGAAGGTGGGTGTCATAACCAACCCCCGCAGCGGTGGCAATAAAAGAGGGGGCGGAGGTATCCACAAGCTTCTGGAACACTGGCCTGAGGTCATGCATCATGAGGCCTTTGATCCGCAGGGTATCTCCACAGCGCTGTCCGACTTCTCCCGCAACGGCGTTAAGTTAATCGTCATCAACGGTGGCGATGGGACAGTCCAGGCCGTCCTGACTATCCTTGGCAACAAAAGGATCTTTGCCCAGCCACCATTATTGTCGCTGTTGCGTTCCGGGACCACGAGCATGCTGCCCAGGGATGTCGGCGTTGCGGGCCACCCGGCCATTGCTCTGCAGCGAATCCTTCTATGGTCGCAATCAACGAATCAGGACCTTGGTATTCAATCGCGCTCTATATTATGGGTACAAAGAGATACAGACGATTTGTTCGGTATGTTTTTCGGTGCAGGGGCGATTTGCCAAGGCATCAGGCTTTTTCACTGCAAAGACAACCCCATGGGCCGGCGCGGCCAACTGATGCCAATGTTGACCATGGCGCGTCTGTTACTGGCGATACTGTTTAACAACCAGGACAAAATCACGCCTTTTTTAAACAATACGGGACTCAACGGCCGACAGCTCGAGAAGAGGGCAGACCTTCTTGTCCTTGTCAGCACCCTTGATCGACTGTTCCTCGGCATGCGTCCTTACTGGGGTACTGAAGAAGGTCCGTTGCGTTACACGGCGGTAGGCACAAAGCCCAAAAAACTTTTGAGAATCCTGTTGTCACTCTTCGGTTCAGGTAACAACCGACATGCGATACCGACAAATGGGTATTCGAGCCACAACGTTGTGGAAGTGCGGTTGGATATGCAGGGTGACTTTACCCTCGACGGCGAGTTATACGCCGCAGGGGAGGGGCCTGTCACTGTTTCCTCTGCTGGCCAAGCCCTTTTTCTTTGTTCATGTTGACTGTAAACTATTCTCTTTATTAAATAATAATTACATGAAGTTAAGTCATCTCGATAAAACCGTTGAAGCGATCAGGAAGCAACCCTCTGCGGACCTGTCACCCGGGCTCCAAGCTCTGTCTGACGCAGCCTGCGATTTGTACGGCGATTCTGTTCGTGCCGTACTGTTTTACGGCTCCTGTCTCCGTACGGGTAACGTTCACGATGGACTCGCGGATCTGTACCTGCTGGTGGATAACTATCAATCGGCGTTCAATAGCCGCACCCTTGCTTTTTTCAATAAGTTGCTGCCGCCCAACGTTTTTTACCTGGAAGTGCCTTACGAAGGACACGTACTGAGAGCCAAGTATGCCGTTCTCACACTTGATGACTTCATCAAAGGCTCGGAAAGATGGTTTCACTCCTATCTGTGGGGCCGATTTTCACAGAAAACAGGGATAATCTATGCGCAGGATGATTTTGTCATTCAACAGGTACAGAAGGCGCTGGCCTGCGCAGTGACAAAGTTCATTACACAAACGTTGCCACGCATGCAAGGGTCATTTAATGCACGTGACCTTTGGTCGAAAGGGCTGTCACTCAGCTACCAAACCGAGTTGCGTACCGAAAATGCGCAGAAGGCAGCTGAAAAACTGTTTGACGCTGACCCGGACTATTACCAGGCGTTGACAAGTGTTGTGCTTGAGGCTTCAATATTCGACATAAACGTTGATGACGATGCAGGGACTCCTGTTTATCATCTGGAAGTTTCGACTCATGAACGGCGTTTAAACGGGATTGCCTGGCGTATGCGGACCCTGCAGGGCAAAGTCCTTTCAGTCTTGCGGCTCTTGAAAGGGCTTTTTACTTTTAAGGGCGGCATTGACTACATCCTCTGGAAAATTGAACGGCACTCCGGTGCTCGTGTCGAGGTCGGCCCAGTTTTAAGACGTGTTCCGCCCGTTGCAGTTGTGGTTATTTTCTGGCGCTTGTATCGGCAGGATGCTTTTCGTTAGCGACCCCCTGGCTGTAATTACTACTTAAAATGTGTTATTTGGTTTTTGTCAAATGACGTAGTTGAGTGACAACTTCTGTTAACTGTGTTGAGGTTGTTCTAACAATAAATTTTAACAGGCCTTTCCAAAACCCAGTTGCCGTGCTGTATTATGATTAAAAATTGGAATGATATATATTTTGGTACACTGTGTGCTTTATTCTCTGATACCTGAATAAATTGATCGTTGCAAATAACGATTAGATATCTCCGATAAAGGCAAAGCTAGAGAAATCTGGTGACGCAAAGCTACGGGTCCTGATATTCAGGATAGCCGGGTTGCCGAAGAGATGAGACACATTTCTTGGAATCTGGCAATAAGTAGGTATTCAAGAAGCGCTCATCTTCGGTAGAGGATGAGCGCTTCTTCTGTTTTTTCGACAGTTTTTATCAGATAAACGGTCTTTGTCGAATGTTTCGACGGTTGGAATAGCAGATGCCAATACTAATTTCTAAGGAGTGTGAAAATGAACAAGACCATCATCAATACTATCCTGCTTACCTTGTTTGGTGCCCTGATTGTGACCGGGTGCGCAACGACCCAGACGGCTGATATCGTCAGTGATTCGAACAAAGAGCCATCACCTTCGATGACGCAGTCAGATCCTCCTGTAGAGCCGGCAATAGAGGAAAAACATGCCAAAACGGCCCAGCGCCCAATTACTCTTGAGCAAATCTGGTTTGCTTACGACCAGGCGACTTTATCCGAACAAGCCCGTAATACCTTGACTGCCAATGCGACGATCTTGCAATTAGATCCCGATTTAAAAGTCAGCATTGAAGGCCACTGCGATGACCGCGGGTCAGATGAATACAATCTGTCACTTGGAGAACGGCGAGCCCAATCAGTCAGGGCTTACCTGGTGTCACTCGGGATTGCACCGCAGCGCCTTAAGACAATCTCCTATGGCGAAGAGAAACCGCTCGATTCGGCAAATAATGAAATGGCTTGGGCCAAGAACCGCCGTGCCGAATTCAAGCTACTCAATTAATCGCGGCCACGTTCTGAAAAAGTCATGTTTCACTTGGATTGATTGTTTCACAGCGAGCGCTAAGACAGGGTCGAATTCAATTGGAGTAACTATTAGCAATTAAACAAACCAGACAACAGAGCTCCGAAAAGGCAAAGCCAGAGCAATCTGGTGACGCAAAGCTACGGGTCCTGACAGTTCAGGATGGCCGGGTTGCCGAAGAGATGAATCACGTATCTTGGATCCCGGCAGCATGCCAACTCCTTGAGCGCTCATCTTCGGCAGAAGATTGGGCGCTTTTTCTGTTTTATGGAACGAACTAGGCAGCGACATGAACAGGTTAGTCGGAGATATCGTGACGGCACGACTGACCCACCACCTTGATATGAATTTGAAAGTTTTTATGAAACTAACCTTTTTACCAATACTCAGTATCGTCTTCTGTCGGCAAGCCGACTTGAGGGACAAACCTTTGAAGGCGAGAATTGCTGATCAGACGGCACCTCTCTCAAGACAAGGCGGGTCGGGAGTAGGGAGCGGTCTCTTCTTTTTGCTACTCAGTCTTCTGTTTCTGGTCGGAATCACACCGTCTTTTGCCGCGGAGAAGTTCTGCAGTGACCCTCCATATTTTGGTGTCATCGATGGTGACCGGCACCCGGTTCCCACGCAGATTACCATTGATACCGATTGCACGTTCCAAAATTACCCTGCAGATAATCCGCTCACTAGCACCCTCAATTTTCAAACCAATGATCCATCGATATATCTGATTGTCTTCAACAACGTGATCTTTACCGGTCACATGGCCTGCGCCAATGTCGATCACAGAATCTGGTTTGCCAATGGCTCGGACTATGGGTCGAGCAACAGCTGCCAGGACCTCTTTATCCCGGTAGAGAGCATCGACAAGCAATCCCCGGCCGCCTCTGCGGCCATCGGCGAACCGTTCACCTATACCTTGACTTTTCCTGCAATGACATTGGTCGGTGGGCCATCCCTCAATGATTTGCATTCAATCGCATTCTGGGACGATCTCAGTGCCGAGGCGACCGGTGCCGATCTGAGATTTTTAGACATAAAGGCCTATTATCAGAGCACGAACAACCCGGTTACGCTCATTCAGGAACCTGATTGGGATCCCCAGTACCTGTCTTACCGTCTTTTCGCAAATCCTGAAGATTATCTACCAGCAGGTGAGCAGATTATTGTCGAAATCACGGTTGTTTTAGATGATTCCTTAAACAATGTGGCCGGGAAAACGTTTGTCAATACGGCCAAATGGTCATTTGGGCGGTTGATTGAAGGCGAGTATTACGAGCCGCTTCCCGGGGAATGGGGCATTTCCCAGCCGATGACCATCTCGGAGCCGAACCTGGTGGTCACCAAGACCAGCAGCGAAACGGCGGTAAATTTCGGTGTTCCGGTTACTTACGCCATCGATGTCCAAAATAATGGCGGTGGCGATGCGTGGCATACCGTAATTGTCGACGAACTGCCGGGGGAAATGTGTGATGAAGACGCCCCACCTTCAGATCTATCAGTAAGCATTTTCTCAGCGGAAGGAAATTTGATCTCCAGCCTGAATCTGGGAGTCGATTATACGGCCGATTTCATCGGCGGTTCCACATGTAAACTGACTTTAACCACGCAAAGCGATCAGGCGAAAATCAGCCCCAACCAGCATTTGCTGGTGACCTATCAATCCCAACTGACGTCACTTGATACAGAAGACGGTATTGACTTGATTAACGTCGCAGGAGCAACCCGCTGGTTCAGTGCTAATCCAGACACGTCATCATCTTGGCGAAGCTACATTAGGGCACTGACCGATGGGACTCCTGGTGTGCTTGACCATCAGGACAGGCAGGTCGTGACAACGGCCTTGTCCGGCTATTACTTCCAAAAGACGGTCGAAAATCGCAACACACTGGCCAATCCGGCCACGACTGCCGCCCCTGGCGATCGATTACGCTACAAAGTGCGCCTGTTCAATGTCGACCAAACCATTAATGAGATCACCATCAGCGACCAACTGGACCTGAATTCTTTTGACCCGACAACCTTTGCCATGATCTCTCGCCCGTCCGGGACCAGTCTCAGCTTTAATCAGGCCACGGGAGACCTTCAAGTCACCGGTGATCCCAACCCAGTGAATGTGCCTACAGGCGAAGAATTCGTTTTCGAATTCGATATCAGCCTGAAAGCTAATGTGGCCAACAATACTGAGGTCAGAAATCAGGCGGAACTTTCAGCATTGGGCCTGACTGCGCTGAGTGACGATCCTTTTGTCAATGGTATTTCACCGCCCGATGGGGACCCCCCGCCAGATCCGACAGTCATAACGGTTCTATCGCCTGGCCCATTGTCAAA
>JAFDBW010000294.1 GCA_019313105.1 Deltaproteobacteria bacterium
ATTATCTGTCCCCCTTCGTGCTTCTATCATGCGGCTGCCGATTTATCGGCCAGTGCCTTTCTGACCGTATCAGCAATTCCGCCGGCATGCAGACCGTAACGTTTCCTCAATTCAGTCTGGCTGCCCTGCTCAACGAATTTATCCGGCAAGCCAACACACCTGACAGGCACGTGGACACCTTCATCGCAGAAGAGCTCCAACACGGCCGAACCGAAGCCTCCACTGAGCGCATTCTCTTCTGCGGTAACGACACAGCCGGTTTTTAACGCTTCGGCGACCAGCAGCTCCCTGTCCAGCGGCTTGAGGAACACCGGGTCGACGACTGCGACACTGAGACCTTCCGCTTTGAGACGCTCTGCAGCTGCCATCGCCTCGGGAACCAGGGTGCCAAGGGCGAAAATCACGCAGTCATTGCCATCGCGAAGCTTATCGCCTTTGCCGATCACCAGAGAAGACGCTGCTTCCTCCACAACACCGGTTCCAGAACCGCGAGGGTACCGGAAAGCAAAGGGGCCATCAACACCCAGTGCCGTGACCACCGCGTTACGCAGCTGGTTCTCATTACGCGGGACCATGAACACCAGGTTCGGTATCGGTCGCAGGTAGGAATAATCAAACACGCCATGGTGGGTCGGCCCGTCGGCTCCGACTAGGCCGCCACGATCGAGGGCAAAAGTGACAGGCAGCTTTTGCAGACAGACATCGTGCAGGACGCTGTCATAGGCCCGCTGCAAAAAAGTTGAATAAATTGCGACAAAGGGTTTGAGTCCGCGACTGGCCATGCCGGCGGCAAAGGTAACCGCATGTTGCTCGGCAATGCCAACGTCGAAGAAGCGTTCCGGATATTGTTCGGCGAAGGCTTTCAAACCAGTCCCTTCGAGCATGGCGGCAGTGATCGCGACGATCCGCTCATCCCGCTCCGCCATTTCAGCCAGGGTCTTACCGAACACCGCTGTATAGCTGGGTGGGCCGCTGCTCTTTTTCACCTCGCCGGTTTCCAGGTCAAACGGACCGACGCCATGATAAATATGCGGATTTTCTTCGGCGGGAGCGTACCCCTTGCCTTTTTTGGTGACCACATGCATCAGGATAGGGCCATCCATGTGAGTTATGTTTTCCAGGGTCTGAATCAGTTCATCAAGCTTGTGACCGTTGATCGGACCGACATAGTCAAAATCAAACGCTTCAAACAGCATACCGGGGGTCAGGAACCCCTTGACAGCCTCTTCGGCCTTTTTGGCCAACCGTCTGAGGTCCTTGCCAACTTTTGGAACGCTGTCGAGAAAATGTTCTGTTTCACGCTTTAACCGGACAAAAAAATCGGATGTCAGTTGACGGCTGAAAAATGACGAAAGCGCGCCGACATTGGGTGAAATAGACATCTCGTTATCATTCAGAATGACTAGTAGGTCTTTTTTTAAATGACCAGCCTGATTGAGGGACTCGAAAGCCAGTCCGGCCGTAAGGGAACCGTCGCCGATCACGGCGACGACCTTTTCTTTACCACCTCTGGCGTCCCGGGCTGTTGCAATGCCGAGCGCGGCGGCGATCGAAGTACTGGAGTGACCGACATCAAAGCAGTCATGAGGGCTCTCTGCACGCTTGGGAAAGCCGCTGAGGCCGTCCAGTTGCCGCAGGGTATGGAACCGTTCATAGCGTCCGGTCAAAAGCTTGTGTGCGTACGCCTGGTGTCCGACATCCCAGACGATCTTGTCGGTTGGCGAGTCGTAAACCCGGTGTAGTGCAATGGTCAGCTCGACGACCCCCAGTGAACTGGCCAGGTGTCCTCCGTTTGCCGAAACAGTCCGCACAATCGCGTCTCGCAACTCTTCTGCCACTTGCGGAAGTTCCGCAGCCGGGAGCTCCTTGAGAGCAGCAATGGGATCTTCAAGCTTCAGGATATCTGTCATATTGGTCACTTATATATTTCAGCTGTCTCGATTGACAATATAGCGGGCCAGCTCCTGCAGGATTTCCGCAGATTTGCCCAACGGGGCAAGGGCAGAGATGGCAATTCCGCATAGTTCGTCAGCCCTCTGCTGTGCCTCGTCAAGACCGAGCTGCGCCGGATAAGTCGCCTTGCCCCGGGCCTGGTCGCTGCCGACATTCTTGCCGAGATGCTGCTGATCGCCAACGACATCCAGAATATCATCTGCGACCTGAAAAGCCAATCCGGCAGCACCACCGAACCTTTTAATCGCTGCAACTTGCGAATCATTAGCACCCCCCAGCAGGGCCCCGACCTGTACAGAAGCCAGGATCAGTCCACCGGTTTTATGCGTATGGATATATTCAAGGGTCGGGAAGTCAATCTCTTTCCCCTCAGATTCCATATCGACGACCTGCCCGCCGACCATGCCCTGGGAGCCTGCATAGCGCGCCACGAGTTCGATCACCTTAATGACCGTGGCTGGTGGAACTGATCGGTTGGCCTCGGCATCGGCAAGGATACGGAAAGCTTCCGTCAACAAGGCATCACCGGCGAGGATCGCGGTCGCCTCGCCATACACCTTGTGATTCGTCGGACGACCACGACGGAAGTCGTCATCATCCATTGCCGGCAGGTCATCATGGATCAGTGAATAGGTATGGATCATCTCCATCGCACAGGCGGCATGCAGCACCTGTCCGGCATGTCCGCCCAGCGACTCACAGGCGGCGATCATCAAGATCGGGCGCAGGCGCTTGCCTCCGGCGAAAACCGAATAACGCATGGCCTGATGCAGGGAACGGGGTAAAACCTCCTCACCCGGCATCCAGCGCTCCAATGCCCGGTCTACAAGAGCAGAGCGATTTTGCAGGTAATCCTTGATGTTCATGAGAAGGTTCAGTCCTGATCGTCCCTGCCAGAGAAGGCTTCTGTCAGCAATTCCCCATCAGGACCTTTGGTCAGGATTTCAATGCGACTTTCAACCACCTGAAGTTTTCTCCGGCACAGGTTGGCACTTTGCACTCCCGCTTCGAAACAATCAAGGGCTTCATCGAGTGGCATCTGTCCCTTCTCGAGTCTGGCAACGGCTTCCTCAAGGTTTTTCAGCGCCTTTTCAAATGTCGTATCTTCCGACATTCTGACTCCTTTCAAGTACGTACGAACTCAATGAATCATTGTAAAACACCACGCTATTCACGTTGTGTCAAGAAACTTATTCGCCGAATGCCGCCAACAGAGCAAGGGGGTCAATCCGTTCCTCCAGAAGCCTCACCGTGAGATGAAGGTGCGCCCCTGTGGAACGGCCGGTACTGCCGACCTTGCCGAGCACATCTCCGACCAGGAGTTCGTGGCCTTCATTAACCAGAACCTCTGAAAGATGTGCATAAACAGAGAACAACCCTTCGCCATGATCGACGACCACGGTCTTGCCTGTATAAAACAGGTCGGCGACCAGGACAACCCGCCCGTTACTCAACGAACGGATCGGAGTGCCGGCCGGGCTGCGAAAGTCGGTTCCACTGTGTGGTGACTTCGGCTCGCCATTCAGTAGCCTGCGCTTGCCAAAAATGCTGCTGACCTCTTCATCAACCGGTCGTTGAAAGTGCGTCCAGAACCGCGGCGACCTCAAAGTGAAAAGCTCTTTGAGCTGTTTGCTCTCCCGGTTGATTCGGGCAAGACTTTCTGCGTCCGGAGTAACCATGTTCTGCGGCAAGGTCAGGTGTTCAACCGGGCGCTGCTTGTGGCCGACATGCAATTTCAGCTCTGCCACTGTGGTCTGCCCCTGTCGATCAACCAGGGCAACGTGCAGCGGATAATCTGCCTCCGCAACATCCAGTCCGATCGGCAACAGGGCAATGGCCCCGCCACTGTCGGGATAAAGGTAGATGACGTCGTCCATGAAACGGGCCACGCCGAAGGAAAGGGGCTCTCCTTGCCAGCGAAGTACCGCTACTTCGCCATTATTGACCTGTTCAGGGCGCAGTGTCAGTTCTGACCATGCCGGTGTAGAGGTTAATAATAAAAAAATCAGCATAAACTGGAATCGCATCAGTTTTCAACATCCTCCACTCGAACAGCAGCTCGCCCCCTGGAAAAGCGCAACCAGAGGGAATCGCCCGCATTCAGGTTCTCAGTAGATGTCAGCCCGACACCATCCCGGTCACTGCTGGCGATCACAAAACCACGATCAAGCTGCTGAAGCGGCGAAAGGGCGTCCAGCCGGCCTGCGGCTACGGCCAGACCATCCTCGTACTGGCGCATCCTTGACCTGATTGCGATGACGAGACGATTTTCCAGCTCCATGAGCTTATCCGGAAGGGCAGCAAAATCACGGGCATATATTTTAAGCTGACCTTCCAACCCTGCCAAACGTTCTGCAACCAGGCCAAGAGACTGGTCCATGCGAGAAGACAGGCGGATCTGCAGGTGGTCGAGATGAGCCTCCAACTCCTGCCGGTTCCTGGCAACCAGTTCAGCGGCGGCACTCGGTGTCGGCGCTCGCAGGTCAGCAACAAAATCAGCAATCGTAAAATCTGTTTCGTGACCAACAGCGGAAATCACCGGGACCTCCGAGTCGGCAATTGCGCGTGCGACGACCTCCTCATTGAATGCCCAGAGATCCTCCATTGAACCGCCACCCCGACCGACGATCAGGACGTCCAGACTGCCATAGCGGTTCAGATTCCTGACTGCCTCGGCAATTTCTTCCGCAGCACCGTCACCCTGGACCCTGACCGGGCACAGCAAAAGGTGCACGTCGGGCGCACGTCGCTGCATGACGTTGAAAATATCCTGGATCGCGGCGCCGGATGCTGAAGTCACTATGCCGACGGAACGGGGAAATGGCGGCAACGCCCGTTTGCGTTCGGCAGAAAACAGCCCCTCCTCTGCAAGCTGTTCCTTGAGAGCTTCAAAGGCAACCTGCAAATCACCCTGGCCGCCTACGACCAGAGAATCAACAACCATCTGCAACTCGCCGCGCGCTGCATAAACTGTCACCGCGCCTGAGCAGACAGCCTGGACACCATCGAGTGGAGGAGATCTCACCAGACGATTGCGGCTACGGAACATGACCGCACGCAACTGGGCGTGGCTGTCCTTGAGCGTGAAATACCAGTGTCCGGAAACCGGTGTGGCGAAATTCGAAATTTCACCCTCCACCGTCACAGTGACAAAATTAGTTTCCACAACGTCCTTTAGCAACGCAACCAGGCCGCTTACCGATAATTTTCCGTGCTCATCAGACACGCAACAAAAACCCCACATCTTGTGGTTTCATTTGACATTTTATAGACTTAACACTATATATTGGCGGACTTGAATTGCAAGGGGAGATTATGTCCACACCATATATTGTGACCATTTCGAGCGAGAAAGGCGGCGTCGGCAAAACGACCCTGGCGACAAACCTGGCTATTTACCTGAAAGCCCTTCATGAGGATCTTCCGGTCACCCTGATGAGCTTCGACAACCATTTCTCGGTCGACCAGATGTTCCGTATCAATCGTCAAGCGGCACGAGGCGATGTCGGCGACCTGTTTACCGGCAGCGACCCGGACAGCCTGGTTGAAACCGGAGAATACGGTGTGCAGTTCATTCCTTCGAGCAATAAACTGCATATCCTGCGTCGCGATCTGGATGACCCGTCAGCACTTGCCAAGGCCTTCGTCAAGTCCTCCATCGAGGGAATCGTCATCATTGATACGCGCCCCGACCTGGACATCTTTACCGGTAGCGCCCTGTTTGCAGCAGACCGGGTGATTGTGCCGGTCAAAGATGCACCATCAATGGACAACTGCAGACACATCTATGATTTTTTCGATTCCCATGGACTGTCACGACGACCTTTGCGAATTCTGCCCTGCCTGGTCGACGGCCGCATTCACTATGAGGGGCCGTTCCGCGATCCGTACCAGTTATTGAAAGCCTCCGCCATCAATCGCGGCTACCGGTGCCTGGAAGGTTATATTGCCAAAAGCCCGAAGGTTGAATCACTCAACACCAACCCGGATGGTAAAATTTACCCGATCCTCACCCACGGTCGCCATACCGATGTCCACATCCAGATGGCCCATGTCGCCCGACAGGTCTACCTCCATTCCATAGAAGCCGAGACCCGCCGCCTGGCTGAGTACAGTATGGACACGGCCTTCGCCGAACAAGCACACAAGAACTCTTACGAAGCGAGATTCAGCGCGCTTGAAACCGGTTGCATGGTGTGCGGGACGCCTCTGGTTGGAAAGGACAGGACCGGCCAGGCCGGCTATTTTGCCCAGAGCTCCGACCAAAAGATCTCAGGGTATATCGAGGAAGAGTGTTTTGCCGGCCTGGCCTTTCGTTACTTCTATGGTGCCAAGCGTGCCGTTGAAAGCCTCGATCCGATCTGGGACCTGTTCCGCGAATCGGCACAACGCTCCTATTTCGTCCTTCAGCGCACGCCACATACGCGCAACTTCTACCAGCAGAAACTGTCCTTTTATCGCTTTGACGAAAAAGGCCTGGAAGTATCGCACAAAACCATCGAACTTCAGGAGTTCGAGAAACGACTGCTCTCCAAGGAGCGTTCCGACCTGTTCCCGCTACTGGAACGGAGCCTGTTCGATGAGCAAGGTCGCCTGGGAGAAGCATTCCTGCTTGTGCGCAAAGTCAGCTCGGACCTTCCGGAAGAAATCCTTTACGACCAGAACTTTGACGGCTTTGCTACGGTCATGGCCAAAGTCAGCACGCAACTGCCATAAGCTTCCCACCGGGCGAGTTCCGGAAGTTATCCGGGTTTCGTTATTCGACCAAAACTGCATGCGCCTATTGGGCGCGTTCGATAGCCCCGGAGATTGATGCCTGCTTCTGCAAAAGCACAGAGACAGGCACAACCGTAATGCCCCGGTCACGCATCTCCGGCAACTCCCTGCGCAAAGCCTCGAGAGTCTCCGGGTAAGGATGGCAGATCCCTATCGCCGTCCCCTGACTGCGAGCCTTGCTTTGCAGCCGCTTGATCTCACGCACAATCGAACTGACTTCGGCAACATTATCGAGAAAGACGTCACGGTTCATGGTCGGCACACCGAAGCGGTGAGCAACCTCGGTCACCTTTGACTGCCCAGTCGTACGACTGTCGATGAAGAAGAAACCTTTTTCCCGCAAACTTTCCATGACCGGCGAGAGGGCCCTGGCATCTTCGGTAAAGCGTGAACCCATGTGATTGTTGGTGCCGGTCACATACGGAACCCTGGCAAGCAGGAGATCGAAACGACGGCGAATCTCTGCATCGCTCTGCGCAACGAACAACGCATCGTCTCCCGGATTGACCGCGGGATATCCCTGCGGTTCCATCGGTACATGCAACATGACTTCATGGCCTGCTGCGTGAGCTATCTCGGCAACCTGCACCGCATGCGGCTCACCGGGGAGAACAGCGAAAGTGACCTGTTCGGGGAATGAGACCAGCACTTCAGCAGTGAGGGCGCTCCGGCCGAGGTCATCCATAATTATGGTTACGAGCGGTCCGGCGGGGAGTTCAGGCAACGGCGACGTGAAATGAATGACGATTTGCGTTTGCCGGGATTTTTCAACCGTCAGTGAATTCGCCTCGCGTAACCGGACGGAATAATCTCCAGGTATTGTGCGCAGTTTTTTTTCAAAACCGGCGATCAAATCAGGCGTGGGGAATTCGGCAGCGACTGAATAGCGTGCAGGAGAATGATCGAGGTCACGCTGAATACTTTCCGGACCAAGAGCCATTGCCATGAGCATTGAGTCGACTTCCGCATGGACCATCCCGGTATAGTCGACCGTTGATTTTGTAACCGGTGAGACGACGGGCTGCTTGGGCTCCTCTTGCAAGCGGGCTAAAAAGACCAGACTGACCAAGGCTAAAGCGGTGCCTACCAAAACAGTGATCAGAAGCTTGTTTTTTTCAAAAAAACCAGGACGCCGTTTTTTTGTACGGCGCCGTTTGGTTGGCGTCGTCATCGGCAACTCATCAAATCAGTATCCGGATACATCACGCGGCCTTCAACCCTTGAAAGATCCTCCAGCCCTTGAGCAGGTCCAGCGCACGCATTAGCTGGTAATCCTTGCGGGTTTCTTCATCAAGCATGGGAACCTCTTGTTGTTCGCCTCCTGAAGCATCCCCCTCAATAATAAAATGGTTTTTCAGATCTTTTTCACGAAAGTGGTTGAAATCCTTCATTTCCTGGATTTCGACCTGTTGCACCATGATGTCCGGGACAATCCCGCGAGCCTGGATCGTCGTCCCATTCGGCGTGTAATACTTTGCTGTCGTCAGGCGCAAACCAGAGTCATCGCTGAGCGGGATAATCGTCTGTACAGATCCCTTGCCGAAGCTCTGGGTCCCCATGATCACGGCACGATCGTGATCCTGAAGGGCTCCTGCAACGATCTCCGAGGCACTGGCACTGCCGCCGTTGATCAGTACGACCATCGGATAGTCAGGCTCTGTTCCGGTGCGTATAGCCGAAAATTCCATCTGGGCATCGTCCTCACGACCCTTGGTGTAGACGATCAGTCCATCCGCCAGAAACCGGTCTGAAACCTCAACGGCCTGGTCGAGCAAACCGCCAGGATTATTACGCAAATCCAGAACCAGCCCCTGCAGGCCCTCATTGTTCTCCTGACGCAGGGTGTCAAGGGCATTTGCCAGATCGGCTCCGGTACGCTCCTGGAACTGGGCGAGGCGAACATAACCAAAGCCCTTTTCCAGAGTCTTGGCTTTTACACTTTTGACCTTGATGACCTCGCGCTCAAGAGTGAATGATTGCGGTTTCTCGAATGACGGCCGCATGATGGTGATGGTAATCTCGGTCCCGACGGCGCCACGCATGAGGTGGACCGCTTCCATGATTTTCATATCCTTGGTGAACTGGTCCTCTATTTTCAGGATTTGATCACCGGCCTGCAGACCGGCTCGAGAAGCAGGGGTGTCTTCAATTGGCGAGACAATCGTCAGGAGACCGTCACGGAGCGAAATTTCAATACCGAGGCCGCCGAATTCACCGCGGGTGTCAACCTTCATCTCCTTGTAAATCTCGGGAGACATGAAGCCTGAATGCGGGTCAAGCGAGGCAAGCATGCCATCGATAGCCCCATAAACCAGGTCTTTAATAGGCACCTCTTCGACATAGCTGCGCTTCACGATTGTCAGGACATCGGTAAAAATCTGCAATTCCTGGTAAGCTGCAGACTCATCGGCAACGGCCATCGGGATATGCCCGAGGGAAGCCACTCCGAAGATCAATAGCAGCATCAATGTCAAGACAAGGGCGGTCATCTTGTTTTTCAACATACTCTCCTCCGTAACCTCAGCGCGGCTTCAGCCAGTCGCCGGGATCGAGGGGTTTGCCCCCCTGGCGTATTTCGAAATAAACAGCATCTCGGCCCTCGTAGCCAGAATATGCTATGACCTCGGCAGCAGCTACCGGGTCTCCAACCTGCTTGGTAAAGCGTGCCATATGGGCATACAGGGTGTAATACTTGCTGCCATGATCAACAATGATCAAATTGCCGTAGCCACGTAAACTGTTGGCAAAAATCACCTTGCCACTGGCGGCAGCGTTGACGGGTGTTCCAGCAGCAGCCTCGATATCAAAACCATGGCTTTCGATCAGAGTTCCCAGCTCACCATGACGGCTGGTGCCGAAGCCGACCCTGAGTTTGCCGGGGACGGGCCAGAGCAGGCGCCCTTTTTGCGCGGGCAGTCCTGCCAGATTCCCAGTATAGGGTTGCACCCCCTCGGTTTCAAGTTTTTTGACCAGTTCGTTGAGCCGGGCAGCCTTGGCGCGCAACTCCTGCAACATCTTTTCGAGCGACGCGGCATCCTGCTTCACTTCGGCCAACAGGATTTTCTTGCTTCTCCTCGCCTTTTGCAGGGTTTCCTGTTCGCGGCTTCGCCTGAAGACCACGGCCGACTGTTTTTTCTCCATTAACTCAAGATCCTCAAGGGCTTTACGATGCTCCTGCATCTGCACCCGGTATTGATTGAGTAAATCACGATCATGGCGAACCATTCTGGACAGGAATGCGTATTTTTCTGCAATGTCGCGAGGACTTTCCGAATCCGTAAGAAGCGCCCTGATCAGGCCGACTTCACCGGTTTTGTAAAGGACTACCAGGCGGCCCCGAATCTTTTGCTCGGTGAGTTCACCCAGAGCATCAATCTCTTCCAAGGCGCGGCGCTTTGCTTTCAGTTGCGCCTTTAGTTCGGTCAGCTGCTGTTGACTTTTTCTTTCCAGTCTCTCTATCCGACGCACTTCCGCGTTCAGGCGTTCCAGATCGTCAGATAACGCTCCACTCTCAGACTGCTTGTTCCGCAAGCCCTCAAGGGTTGTCCTGATCTGTTTCTGCAACTTGTCGAGTCGCTCACGGCTTGCATCCAGTTCATCAGCTGCATATGTCTCAGACAGCAGCAAGATCAGCAAGACAAGCAGCAGGCATGATAACATCCTTGCTATCTTACCAGTGGATAGTTTCATAGGGCTACGAACCGAACAAACTTGCGGAGCGCAAACAGGCTTCCCAGCAGGCCGATCAGACCGCCGCCGACAATCAGCATGACCTGCCAGACACCCGGCAGGAAATGGATCGTGTCAATACCGGTAATCAGCAGCAGGCTGCCGAGGCTTTTTTGCAGAACAATTTCGAACACCATGAAACTCAAACCGAGTGCGGCCAAACCACCGAAAAGTCCCTGCAGAGCCCCTTCCACAAGAAAAGGCAGCTTGATAAACAGCGATGTGGCACCGACCATAGTCATGGCCTCGAGCTCATCCTGTCGTGCATAAAGAGTCAATTTGATCGTATTGGCGACTATTACCAGCGCCGCAAAAACCAGGAAGCCCCCCAACGCAGCACCGGAAATCCTCAGCAGGAGCAGGAAGGCCTCCAGCTTTTCCAGCCAACCCTGACCGTACTGCAGATCGGTAAACCGGTGATCCACCCGCAAACGCTCGACGACTGCAGTCATTGCCACTTCATTTTGCGCTTTATCGGCCAGGCTTATTTCAAGCGAAGCCGGCAACACCTCCGGGCCGAGACCTTCAACCAGTTCGGCGTCATCGCCAAGCCGTTTGCGAAATCTGTCAAAAGCCTTCTCACGCGAGATAAAATCGACCTTGTCCACTTCAGGATATTGCTCGATATCACTGATCCAACCCTTCACGACTTTGTCTTCGGGAACTTCATCCAGGTAGACGACAATTGCCAGGCTCTCGCCCCAGGATGCGGTCAGTTGCTGGACATTCAGGACAGCGATGGCAAAAAAGGCCAGCAGGGCCAGGGCAACCGCGATCGTACCGACTGACGCCAGACTTAATACCGGGCTCTGCTGCATATTGCGCAGTGCGCGCCTGAAAAAATATCCGCCGCGTAGAATCATCGGCGTTGACCTGTGGTTTCGGCTGGCTCGCGGAACAGGGGCAGATCATCCATCGCCAGACTGCCGGAGTCGAGTGAGACGACCCGGCGCGGGAACTGGCGAATCAGGCTACGATCATGGGTTGCCATAATAATTGTCGTGCCACGCGCATTGGCACGTTTGAATAATTCCATGATATCCAGAGTCACTTCCGGATCGAGATTACCGGTCGGTTCGTCAGCCAGCAGCACCAGTGGGTCGACCACCAGTGCACGGGCCACGGCAACTCGTTGTTGCTCGCCACCCGAGAGCTGCAGCGGCAGATGATTCAGGCGGTGTTCAAGCC
>JAFDBW010000295.1 GCA_019313105.1 Deltaproteobacteria bacterium
GGCGGCGAAACCGAGGCCGTCTTCAATTTCGAGTTTATCTTCCCGCTCTATGAGGCGTTGAAAATCAAGGGAGTCACCTTCTTTGATGTCGGCAACGCCTGGAGCAGCGACGATTACTGGGGTGAAGATGACGAGGTGTTCGGTTCATGGCGCTACAGCACCGGTGCAGGTATTCGCTGGCTGAGTCCGCTCGGCCCGATGCGGTTTGAATACGGCTACAACCTCGATCCAAGAGATTATGAATCTGACTCCAAGTTCGATTTCATGATAGGTCGCTTTTTCTAAAACAATTCAGCAAAGATTATTCAAGGAGAGTATGCATGAAACAGATTGTCGTTGTTCTTTTGATCTGCCTTGGCCTAACCCTTGCCCCGGCAATGGCCCTGGCCCAGAAAATAGCTTATATCGACCTGCAGAAGGCGTTGAACCTGTCTGCTGCCGGAAAGGAAGCCAAGGAGCAGATCAAGGCCCAGGTACAGGTTTACGACGCTGAAGTCAAACAGCGTCAAGAGGAACTGAAAAAACTCAAGGAGGATCTGGAAAAGCAGGCGATGCTGCTTTCCGAGGAGGCTCGCAGTGCCAAGGAGCGTGATTATCAGCAGAAAGTCAAGGATTACCAGCGCTTCACCAAGGACATCCAGGAAACCCTGCAGCAGATGGACACTGACCTGACGCGGAAAATCCTTGAGGACCTCCTCGAGGTAGCGCAGAACATGGGCAAGAATGAAGGATACACGATGATCCTCGAAAAAACCGAGAGTTCCATCGTCTATGCCGACGAAAGCATCGATATCACCGACAAGGTTATCAAAGCCTCAGAAAAATAAGGGAAGTAAGCATGTATGCTGAACGCAGGGTGAGAACCTCCCTGGCAGAATTGGCAAAACTGGTAGGGGGGTCCGTCTCTGGCGACCCCTCTATTTCTGTCTCCGGGGTCGCGCCTCTCGATCGTGCCGGTGCAGATCATATTTCATTTCTGGCCAACCCCAAATACCAGGGGAAACTTGCTGGTTGCAAGGCGGCAGCGGTGATTGTTCACCCTTCTCTGGGCGGATCTGTGGAGGTTCCGCTGCTTCTGGCAGACAACCCTTATCTGGCCTTTGCAAAAATCCTGACCTATTTCGAGGTGCTTCCTCATGTTGGCCAGGGAGTCATGGCCGGAGCGCATGTGCACCATGACGCGACAGTTGGTGAAGATGTGACCATCTCGCCAGGTTGTGTCGTCTGTGCAGGGGCAAAAATCGGCAGGGGCACCTGCCTGCAGCCGAATGTCGTGGTCGGCACTGATTCCGTTGTCGGCGAAGATTGCCTGTTGCATGCCAATGTCACGGTGCGCGAGAAGTGTCTTATAGGCAACCGGGTGATTATACAACCGGGAGCTGTGGTCGGTGCCGATGGCTTTGGTTTTGCCCCGGACGGGGAGACCTATTACAAGATTCCCCAGGCAGGTTGTGTCATCATTGAAGATGACGTCGAAATTGGCGCCTGTTCATGTATTGACCGTGGTACGCTAGGTGAGACACGGATTTGCCGCGGAGTGAAAATAGATAATCTGGTTCAGGTTGCCCACAATGTTGTGGTCGGTGAAGATACCATCCTGGTTTCGCAGACCGGTATTGCCGGCAGTACAGTCATCGGCAGGCATTGCACCTTCGGCGGGCAAGCGGCAGCGACAGGTCACGTCAAGGTCGGTGATAATGTCACTCTTGCAGCCCGAGGCGGAATTTCCAATAACGTTGAAGCCAACCAGAGCCTTGCAGGCGCTCCCGCGATGCCGCACCGGGAGTGGCTCAAGGCCACAATGACCATGCAGCATCTACCGGAGATGCGCCGCGAGCTTAGTAAATTGAGGAAAAAGGTTGAAGAGTTACAGCGCAAGTTATTGGAGGAAAAAGAATAATTATGGAACTGAATACTTTGGATGTCATGAAGTTGCTGCCGCACCGCTACCCTTTTTTGCTGGTGGACAAAATCACTGAGTTTATCAAAGACGAGCAAATCGTCGGTGTGAAGAACGTGACGATCAACGAACCCTTCTTCCAGGGGCATTTCCCCGACCATCCGGTTATGCCGGGAGTCCTGATTCTTGAAGCCATGGCCCAGGTAGGTGGCGTGTACGCTATTGTCGCCAACGAGGTTGGTGAGAATCAGGTTCCCTATTTTGTCGGTATTGACAAAGCAAAATTTCGCAAGCCGGTTCAGCCCGGTGATGTCCTGGTGCTTTCTCTTGAATTACAGAAAGTGCGGCGAGGTATCTATTATTTTCTCGGTAAAGCCACGGTTGATGGCAAACTGGTTGCGGAAGCTGAATTAAAAGCAACTTTCGCGGACAAGTAGGGGGATGCATGATTCACCCGACGGCCATTATCCAGTCAGGGGCTAAAATTGCCAACGATGTTTCGATTGGGCCTTTCAGCGTGATTGGTGAGAACGTATCAATCGGTTCCGGCACCACGGTCGCGGCTCATGTCGTAATCGAAGGCTGGACCGAGATTGGCAGGGACAACCAGGTCTACCAGTTTGCTTCAATCGGTGCCGCGCCCCAGGACCTGAAATATTCCGGACAACAGACCTACCTGAAGATCGGTGATCGGAACCGGATCAGGGAATTTACTACGCTGAATCGCGGGACCGCCGAAGGTGGCGGCGTCACCTCTGTGGGAAACGATAACCTGTTTATGGCTTATTCACATGTTGCACATGACTGTATTATCCACGACCAGGCTATCCTGGCAAATGGAGCGACACTGGCCGGGCATGTAGAAATCGAATCTTCAGCAATCCTCGGTGGGCTCTGTGCTGTACACCAGTTCTGTCGCATTGGTTGCCACACCATGATCAGTGGCGGGGCGATGGTTGCCCAGGATGTTCCTCCCTATACGGTGGCCCAGGGCGATCGGGCAAAAACCATGGGTCTGAATCTGATCGGCATGAAACGACGCGGTTTCTCCGAAGAGACCATCCGCGGCATCAAAAAAGCGTACCGCACGATCTTCCGTTCCGGGATGCGCCTGGAGGAAGCCCTTGACATGATCGTCGAGGAGATTGAATCGACGCCGGAGCTGGATCATTTTGTCACTTTCATCAAAGAGAGCCAGCGCGGCATTGCCAGATAAACTAAAGATTCAGGATAGACTGCCTGCAGTTTCTGCTTAGGATGTTGCATGAGTTATTCTGGCGAGAACCGTTAAAATGATGCTGGATTGATGCAGCTCCAGATTCAGGCGAGAGGCGATGCCGCCTGGCTCGCCTGAATTGTTTCTGTCGACCAAGATTTGTCGCGATGTTCGACGTCAGGAGTAGACAGTTTGGACACGCCTGAACCTGCCAAACGCATCATGATGGTTACCGGAGAGTCTTCCGGTGATCTGCATGGCGCGAATTTGATTAAAGCGGTCAACGCCTTATCCTCCGCCAATATACGGTTCTTTGGAGCCGGTGGACAGAAGATGGCCGAGGCCGGTTGTGAGATCCTGGTCCCTGGCGAAGACCTCGCCGTGATGGGCGTCTTTGAGGTCTTTGGCCAGTTGCCGGTAATCTGGCGTTCTTTTCAACAACTCAAGAAAGAGCTTTTTGGCCCTCAGAAGCCGGATGCTCTGGTGTTGATTGATTTTCCTGATTTCAACCTAAGGCTTGCTAAACAGGCCCAAAAAGCCGGTGTTCCGGTCCTTTACTATATCAGTCCGAAAGTTTGGGCCTGGCGAATGGGAAGAGTGAAGAAGATTGCCGAGAGAGTAGACTCTCTGGCGGCCATTTTCCCTTTTGAACCGGTCCTCTACAACGGCCTTGATGTGCTTGTTAAATATGTTGGCCATCCATTGCTGGATGAGTTTGCTGCGTCTCGTTACGATGTTGATTTGCGCGACCAATTACGAATCCCGGTGGGGCAGAAAATTATCGGCCTGTTTCCTGGTAGCCGGAGGAGTGAGTTGCGGTACATGTTGGCTCTTCTTGTTGAGTCAGCGCAACTCATTCTTGCTAAGGAGCCGAACGTTCATTTCCTGGTTCCGATTGCAAACTCTTTGAAAACAGTTGAAATTAAATCACAGTTTGGCCCTGATCTCCCGGTCACTTTCATTGAGGCAGGGAATGCAAACATTTATGCTGTTGCCGGATGTTGCGATACGATAATCACTGTTTCAGGTACGGTGACTTTGCAGATTGCACTGGCGGGGACGCCGATGGCAATCCTATACAGGACATCCCCGATGACATACGCAATTGGCCGTCGCCTGGTGAATGTGCATCATGCCGGGCTGCCAAATATTGTTGCGAATCGCCGAATTGTCCCTGAATTTATTCAGGATGAGGCGACCCCTCAAGTACTGAGAGATGAAGCACTGCATGTTCTGAAAGATGTTGTTTACGCCGAGAAGATGAAAGAAGACTTGCGGGCGGTACAAAAACAGTTGGGTGACCCCGGCTGCTCAACCAGAGTTGCTGAGATGCTGTTTGATCTGCTGCTAAAAAAAGCCAGGTAAAGAGAAGAGATAAATGACGAATAAAGAGATTTACCTTAGATTGCTCGGCTATTCTCGGCCTTATTTATGGCGCATTGTGCTATCTCTGATCTTTTCCCTGGTCGTCGCCGGTTCCGATCTTGCCTATATCAACCTGATTGAACCGTTGGTAGACAAGATCATTGCTGCTGGCAACAGAGATCTGGTCTATCTTGTTCCTATCGTCATCATTGGTCTGGCGATCACCAAGGGTATCGGCCGCTTTTACCAGGAGTATTATATCAAGACGGCTGGGCAGCTGGTCGTACAGGACCTTCGTAATGGACTCTTTAGACAGTCCATGCATCTGTCGATGGGCTTTCATGTTA
>JAFDBW010000296.1 GCA_019313105.1 Deltaproteobacteria bacterium
AAATGCGGCATGATCGGCAACCTTGGCAACTCCGCTGGCATCCTTTGCCATGCTCTGGCCGTTGCCCTCGGTCTGGCGGCGGTACTGAAATGCTCTGCGACCGCCTTCAACGCTCTCAAATTTATCGGCGTCGCCTATCTGGTGTACCTGGCCCTGCAGGCGTTTCGGGGTGGCAATACCCTTGGTCGGGTGAATGAAGCAGCGGGAGCGTCGACAGCGGTCATTTTTCGCAATGGCGCCTTCGCGAGTCTCTTCAACCCGAAAATATCCCTCTTGATGCTCGCCCTGCTGCCTCAGTTTGTCACCCCCGGAGCACGTCACCCGGAACTGCAGATCGCCGCAATGGGCGCCATGCACGCCCTGGTTGCCGGCATTGTTCATACTCACCTGATTTTCTTCAGTAGCGGCATATCACGCAGATTGAAAAAATCTGGCAAGGTACAAAAAGTCATGCGCTGGGCGACAGGGGCCGTCTTTCTCGGTTTCGGTGCGCGACTGGCTATCGCAGATCAATAGCAGCATTCCTCAAGGCTCAACAATAAATCAGAACATGAAAGGTCATTTGTGAAAAAGCACACGAATTATATTAGGTTAATTGCATTCTGGGCCGTCAGCATGCTGATCATCATTGGCGGGAGCATTTTCTATAAACAATACCAGGGCTCAGAATATGACAAGCTTGCAATCCCCTATATACAGAACGTTATCCCGGTAATCTCGAGTTGGGACCCTGTCGCCACCAAGGCTCTGATGGCCCCTGAAATTGCCGCAACCATTCCAGACGACAAGTATGCCCGCGCGATGGACTTTTTCTCCCAACTGGGAGCTTTGCAAAGCCTTGAAGAGCCAGAATTCACCAAGGCTCACGTTGACCAGGAAACCGACATCGGCCAGCAGACGATTCTTGAATACAAGGTCGACGCAAGCTATGAAAATGGTGCTGCCGAAATCGATCTCAAGTTACTCGAGAGAGGTGGCTCTTTTGAAATCTACCGCTTCAATTTCAGCTCGGAAGTCCTTCTTCCACACTGAACGCGTGAGGGTATATGTTGATAAAATCTGAACTTCCAGGCCTTAGTCGCCTGGTCGAATCGGTCGCACCAACACCATTACAAGCGGTACAACTCGCACCGGGGCAGCCACAAATCTGGTGCAAACTCGAATACCTCAATCCTTCCGGCTCCACCAAGGACCGGATCGCAGCGTACATCCTCTCCAAGGCCTGGCGTGAAGGAACCCTTCAAACCGGCTCACTGGTTTGCGAAGCATCAAGCGGCTCGACCAGCATCGCCATGGCGATGGTCTGCGCCCAGATGGGGTTGCGTTTTGTGGCCGTGATGCCGGAAGGTGTCAGCAATGAACGGGTCAAAATGATTCGCGCTTACGGGGGGAATGTGCGGCTTTGTCCAGCGGAGACCGGAATGGATGGTTGTATTGCTTTGACCGAAGAGATCGCCCGCAATGAAGGAGCCTACCTGCCCCGTCAGTTTGATAACCATGACAATGCCGAAGCTCACCGGCGTGGCACTGCGCATGAGATCCTGGCGGAAATTCCTGGCCGTTCTGCAGGGGCTGTGGTCAGCGGGGTCGGGACCGGGGGGACTTTGGTCGGTTTGTACAGGGGATTTCACGATTCAGGATGCAAGACGATTCCGGTTCTGGCACGACCCGTATGCATCAGCGAGGATGCCTGCTATGTAAATGGCTGCTTTCGCCAGGCCGAATGCTGTAGTTTCAGCACCTGTGTCCCCGGGGTTATGGACAACCAGTCGGGAATTCTGCGCTCGGCAGACCTGGATGGGATGATCACAATCGAAGTCGAAGAAGAGCAGGCCCTGGAGACGACCAGGACCCTGATCAGAAAAGGCTTTGCCGTAGGGCCCAGCAGCGGCCTTAACTTCGCCGCCGCCCTTGAAGTCACCAAACAGCTCGACCCGGCAATGAAAATAGTCACGGTCTTCCCAGACCGTATGGAGCGCTATTTCTCCACGGCACTTTTTCGCGACGCTTCCAGTTGAGCACGAACGCAACCAGTCACACAGGCCATTGAGGCAGGCATAATGAAGACGTTGGGACACCTGTTACTGTCGGCGGCAACCTGTGCCATCCTGACCAGCGTCGCACAGTTCGGTGTCTGGTTCATCTCGTTCATCATCATGACGAAAATTATCGGCAAGACGTTGCTGGTCGGCATGAACTACCTGGCCTGGCCGATCGCTTTTCCGCTGCTGTCATTGCTCGTGGTTTTCCCGATCATGCTCATCGTTATCCCTTTTTTCCGCCAGCCATTTCCCGAAATCCTGTCTCATCCGTCCTTTCTGTTCGGTATTTTGATTCCGACCATGATTATCTCGATCGCCGTGATGTTTGCTACCTGCCCACTTGAGAATGGCGAAACGCTGCTGACGACCGGTCGGGAGGCTTTCGGTTAAAACTATGAAAAAACTGTTCATCATCAAGGCCGGTTCGACGTTTCCGGAAACAGCGAAAAATTACGGCGACTTCGAGGAGATGACCCGGCGGGTTTCAGGTTTGGAGCGCAAGTTTGTCGAAGTGGTCGATGCCGTCCGATCCGGGCAACTTCCCTCATCCAAGGACTGCTGTGGAGCAGTCATCACTGGTGCCCACTGCATGGTCACCGACAACTTGCCATGGAGCCTGGCCATTGAAGCCTGGATTCAAGCAATCGTGACGGCGGAAATCCCCCTTTTGGGCATCTGCTACGGCCATCAACTGCTCGGCCGGGCCATGGGCGGTCAGGTTGATTACCACCCGCAGGGCAGGGAGGTGGGAACCTTCGATGTCCGGCTGCGCGCGGAATGCCGGAAGGATCCCCTCTTCTCCGGGTTGCCGGCACACTTCCCAGTACACACTACCCACTCCCAGTCAGTGCTGGCCCTGCCGCCCGGCGCCGTGC
Organism: Deltaproteobacteria bacterium; assembly: GCA_019313105.1. Classification (GTDB taxonomy): domain Bacteria; phylum Desulfobacterota; class Desulfuromonadia; order Desulfuromonadales; family BM103; genus JAFDBW01. The sequence goes on from JAFDBW010000296.1 coordinate 2,918, forward strand.
TCCTGGCCGAAAATGATTTCGAACCGCATCACGCCTTCCGCTTAGGGCCCTGTGCCTGGGGCGTGCAGTTCCACCCGGAATATGACAGCCGTATCATGCGGCACTACATCCAGGCTCAGGCCGACAGCCTGACAGACGCCGGGCAGAAGCCCGCGGCACTTTTGAGCGCCCTGCGCGAGACACCGGATGCGAACTCTATTCTGCAGAAATTCGCCCGCCTGGCGTTTGCCTGATGGAGAGGTCCTGAAGGTGGAAGAGAAAGCCTGCTTCTGAGTGGCTTTGTTCTGATATTCTGGGGATGTTGTATTATCGAAAAAAACTGGCATTTCGTGCCGGTCAGAAATAGACTGTTTACTGATATGGGCTTAAGGCCACTGAAAGGAAGATGACATGAAGAATACCCAGATCAACCGCGCGACAGTTCCCGCTCTCGACAATATTCTCGGCCAGACTTTTCCGGTCCTTGATCATGGCCATATCAGGGTCATCGATTATATGGGTGACGATGCAGCCATCGTGCAGGCCGCGCGCGTTTCCTACGGAGCCGGGACGAAACAGGTACATGAGGATCGCGGCCTGATTCGCTACCTGTTGCGCAATGCTCACACGACCCCTTTCGAAATGTGCAAACTGAAGCTGCATCTCCGTGTGCCGATGGACTGCTGGCGACAGTGGATCCGGCACCGCACCGCGTCGGTCAATGAGTACAGCACCCGCTATTCAGAGGCGATTGCCGACCAGCAGGGGACCCTGCCCGGCGAGTGGCGGCTGCAGACTGCCCTGAACAAACAGGGCAGCGAGGGGTTCCTCGATATCGAGCAGGGTGAGCAACTGACTGCCGAAGAAGAGTCCTTCCACCGCTCCGCAAGAGATCTTTACCAAACGCGCATTGAACGCGGCGTGGCCCGGGAGCAGGCCCGTAAGGACCTGCCTCTCTCAACCTACACGGAGGCCTACTGGTCGATCGACCTGCACAACCTGCTACACTTCCTCGCCCTGCGCATGGACGAACATGCGCAATACGAAATCCGCCAGTATGCCACCCTGATCGGCGAGGAGATCGTCGCCCGCTGGGTTCCCTTTACCTGGGAAGCCTTTCAGGACTACCGGTTGAATGCCATGCGCATGTCCGGCCTGGAAGTCGAACTGATACGCCTTTTGATCGCCGGAGATCATGTTGCGGCACAGGCATGGCTGACCGAGAAGAACTGGATTGACCCGAACAACGGCAAACCGTCACGAGAGGCACGTGAGTTTGCCGCCAAGGCCGAATCGCTCGGCATAAAGATGCCGGACAGCAAAGGCTAAAAATGGTCAATGCGATGGTCAGAAAATCTGTCCTGCTCGTTGCATGCCTGGCTTGCCAGAATATGACCGCCTTCGCCGGGGAAGCCGACGTTGTCAAGGTCGCTGTCGATGCAAAGAGCCAGAGTCTCTACAACTTCTCTGTGACAGTCTCGCACGGGGACACCGGTTGGGAACATTATGCAGACCGCTGGGAGATCGTTGATAACGACGGCAACTTACTTCAGACAAGAGTCCTGCACCATCCTCACGTCAACGAACGGCCATTCACGAGAAGCCTCGCCGGGGTCGAAATACCGGATCATATCGAAAAATTGACCGTAAGAGCCCATGACAGTGTGCATGAGTATGGCGGCACGGTTGTTTCTGTTGATCTCAAAGGAAGACACTAATGGATTTTTCAGACACCTGGAAAAAGCTGGCAAACCTATGGGAAAATACTCGTCTCCCTAAAGGCGGAATTTCCCTGGCTCTCGGCGGCGGTGCGGTTCTGGGTGCGGCGCACATCGGTGTACTCAAGGCTCTGGATGAATACGGTGTAAAAGTCAACCGTATCTCCGGTACCAGTATCGGTGCAATGATCGCCGCTCTGTATGCTTTTGGCAAAAGTCCTGACGAAATCGAACAGAACGTTGTTGAACTGGAGTGGCTGGACGTAACCAGCTTCACCCTTTCCAGGTACGGGATTCTCAGTAATGACGACCTGGGAAGGCAAGTCACGGACCTGTTGGGCAAGGTGGACATTGCCGACGCCCGGATACCTCTCTACCTGATGGCAACAGACCTCACCCATGGAACAAAAGTCGTACTGAGCAAGGGAGATGCCTCACAGGCGGTGATGGCCAGCAGCTCCATTCCGGGAATTTTCGTACCGGTTGAAATTGATGGACAGCTTCTGGTCGATGGCGGTCTGCTCGAAAATGTGCCCGTCTCGCCACTGCGTGAGGCCGGTGCCGAGTTTATTGTCGGCGTTGACCTTAGTGCGGGGCGTCATTACCAGCGGCCGCAAGACATTATTGATGTGTTTGCCAATGCCATCGATATCGCCATAGACAATGTCAGCGCCTGTTTCAGTAAAGGCCTTAAGTACCTTTTTGAGTACATTATCGTGCGCGTAGTAATCATCTGAATTCAGGAAGCCCACATAGTCGTTTGAGGCAGTCT
>JAFDBW010000297.1 GCA_019313105.1 Deltaproteobacteria bacterium
ACCGAGGTGAAGGCCGCCTCGATAATCAGCCCTGCCGGCTTTGTCCGCAAGGCAGTTTCCATGCCGACCGCGGCGCCAAGCGAACGGCCGAAAATAATGACCCGGTCGGCTGTCCAACCACGCTCGTGAAGACACCTCATGGCTCCGGCGGCGTCATGGTAGAGCCCAGACTCGCTGGCCTTGCCCTTGCTCAAACCGTAGCCCCGGTAATCGAAGATGAAGGTTGCGACGCCTAGGTCGTGCAGCAGCTGTAATGTCTCCAGGCGATGTGAGATGTTGCCGGCGTTGCCCATGCAGAAGAGCACCACCGGGGCGCCGTCCCGGCCGGGGATCAGCCAGCCGGTCAGCTGGGTCCCGTCAGTGGCCCGAAAATCGACCTCTTCATAAACCAGGCCGATGCTGGCCGGTGTCGCCTCGTGGCGGGTTGCCGGAAAGTAAAGGAAATGATGCTCGAGAGCGGTGCGAAGCGGCATGATCAGAGCCAGTGCGGCAACCAGGTAAAGGAGGAGCCGGTAACGCAGCTTTTTAAAGATCGCAGCTCTGCTTTTGAAAGACATACGCAGATCATTTGCGCCAGAAGCTCGGGAATATCAGGACCAGCACGGTAAAGAGCTCCAGTCGGCCCAGCAGCATGCAGAAAGCGAGTACGAGCTTGCCGAAAGCCGGGACATGGGCGAAATTGTCAACCGGTCCGACTGAGCCGAGACCCGGGCCGATGTTGCCCAGGGTGGCAACCACCGAGGCAGCCGCAGAAGTCAGGTCCATGCCAAGCCCGGCCATGATGAAGGATGCAGCAACAAAGACGCCCAGGTAAACCGCGAAGAAGCCGAGAATCGACTGCATGACCTCCTTGTCGACCGGTCGGTGACCAAGTTTCACCAAGCGTACGGCGCGGGGATGAATCAGGCGGTAGATCTGGACATGGGCATGCTTGAACAGGAGCAGAATCCTCGCGACCTTCATGCCGCCTCCGGTTGAACCGGCGCAGCCGCCGATGAACATGGCAAACACCAGGAGGTACTGACAGAGAACCGGCCAGAGTTCGTAATCGGCTGTACCGAAACCGGTCGTGGTCATAATCGAAACCACCTGGAAAGCGCTGAAGCGGAGGTTATCAAAAAAATCCGGATAGGTCGCGCCCATGTTGAGCAAAGTGATCAGGATTGTGCCGAGTGCTGTCAGGCTGGCATAGAAAAGGAACTCTTCGTTGCGAATGAAGTCGCCGAGTTTGCCACGCAAGGCCAGGTAGTGCAGGGAGAAGTTGACCCCGGCCAGGAACATGAAGAGGGTGATGACCCAGTCGATAAAGGCGCTGTCATAGGCGGCGACGGAGGCATTGCGGGTGGAAAAACCACCGGTAGCCATAGTCGTGAAGGCGTGGTTGAGGCCATCGGAAAACCCCATGCCGCCGACCATCAGGAGGATGACTTCAACACCGGTCAAGAGGACGTAAACTCCCCAGAGGAGCTTGGCGGTATCCTGAATACGCGGCTTCAAACGGTCGGCGGTCGGACCCGGTACCTCAGCCTTGAACAATTGCATACCGCCGACGCCGAGCATTGGCAGGATCGCCAGCGAAAGGACGATGATTCCCATGCCGCCGAGCCACTGGGTCAGGGAACGCCACAGCAGCAGGCTGGGGGGCATCGCCTCAATATCGGTCAGGATCGTCGAGCCGGTGGTTGTGAAGCCGCTCATCGTCTCGAAGAACGCGTTGAGATAGGAAGGGATTGCTCCGGAAAAGACAAAAGGCAGAGCTCCGAACAGCGCAAAGAAGGTCCAGCCGAACGTCACAACGGCAAACCCTTCGCGCACCGACAGGTCGGTTTCCGAACGGAATTGGCTATAGAGCAATCCGCCACAGCCTGCCGAGATAATTGCCGAGAGGATAAAGGCCCCGGCTGCACCATCGCCGTAAAACCAGGAGAAAGGCACCGGGAAGAGTAAAGCTATCGCCAGAAACAGCAGCAATGCTCCGAGTATGCGCAGAGTCAAGGTGATGTTCATCTATTCGAAGAACCTTTCCACCTTGGCGAGCGCTTCGGGCAGGGCGAAGACCAACACCCGATCACCGACCTTCAGACAGTTTTCACCATCCGGGATCTCATAACTTTTCTCATGGACTATGGCGCCAATGATCGCCCCGCGCGGAAAGTGCAGTTCCTTGAGCGGTGTGTTAACGATCGGACTGCCTTCCTTGACCTCGATTTCGAGGACCTCGGAGTTGCTTCCCTCAATCGTGGCGAGGGAGATGACGTTACCCCTGCGGACGAACTTCAGGATCGCTCCGGCAGCGGCAAGTCTTGGCGAGACACAGGCGTCGACGCCCAGGGAGGGCGCCAGGTCGAGAAACTCCGGCCGGTTGACCAGGCTCAGGGTGCGATGGGTGCCGTGGCGCTTGCAGAGCAGCGAGCAAAGGATATTGGTCTCGTCATTTTCCGTTGCGGCGATAAAGACGTCGGCATCGGCGACACCTTCGTCAAGCAAAACGCGAATGTCGGTGCCTTCCGCATGGATAACCATGGTCTTTTTCAGCTTCGCCGAGAGCTTTTCACAGCGCCGCAGGTCGCGCTCGATGAGGCGGACGTGGAAATTACGCTCCTCGAGGTTGCGGGCGACGCGCAGGCCTATTCGGCCGCCACCGAGGACGAAGGCTTTTTGCGCGCCGCTCCGGGTTTCCTCCTGGATCTGCAGCATGTACTGGATAGCCGGCAGTTCTTCCTTGTGGGCAAAGATAAAGATGCTGTCGCCGACCTGGATGGTGTCATCCCCGCGCGGGATAATGGTATGGCCATGCCGCGTTATGGCGACGACAACGAAGCGGTAGATGCCGCGTATTTCGCCTAGTTCCTTGAGGGTCAGGTCACAGAGGGGGCTTTCCTGGGTGATCCGATAACCGAGGAACTGGATCTGCCCGCCGACGAATTCGGCCACGTCGAAGGTCCCGGCGCGTCCGGCGAGATTGGCGAGTTCGTCGGCCACGGCGTCGTCCGGGTTGATCATCAGGTCAATGCCGAGCTTGTCCTTGGAAAGCACCGCTCCCCGACTCAGGTAATCGATGCTTTTGACGCGTGCGATCCGTTTGCCGACGCCGTATTCCCTGGCCAGCAAGCAGGCCAGGATGTTGACTTCGTCGAGATCGGTGACGGCCATGACGATGTCTGCAGACTTGATGCCGGCCTGTTCCATGGTCTCGGCGCTGGCACCATTGCCGTGGATGCCAAGCACATTGAGTCGATCCTGGGCGGCATTGAGGTTATCCTGATCGCGGTCGATCAGGGTGACTTCGTGTCCTTCCAGTGAAAGCCGTTCGCACAGAAAGTAGCCGACCTGGCCGGCCCCGACGATGAGTATGTTCATCTAATGGTCCTTGGATAAATGCAGCAGAAATCGAGTATCAAGGATACAGAAGCAGGAATCCAGTATAAAGTCATCAATGATGAAAGCCGGAATCACAACTTCGGCCTGGTTATACAGTGACTGAAGGGGCATTGATTTTCTGCTGTATTCTGAATACTGAATTCTGTATTCTTCTTGTCATGTCCTTCTATAGCGATGTCTCCGAGGAACAACTGCGCCGCGAGCGGCAAAAAGCCCGCGATCTGCGCCGGACCCAGTGGTGGCGCAACCGGATCGCTATCGGCATTTGTCACTATTGCGGCAACCGGCATGCCCCTGCCGAGTTGACCCTTGATCATGTCGTGCCGCTGGTCCGGGGCGGGCGCAGCACTCGTGGCAACTGCGTACCTGCCTGCAAGGATTGCAACACGCGCAAACGCGACCTGCTGCCAACCGAGTGGCAGGAGTATCTGGACACCCTGTCCGGTTTTAAGCCTTCTCCCGGTTAAAGTTCCTCGTCCATGTCCGGCTCGTCATCGACGACGAAATCATCCGGCTCGTCATCGTCAAGTTCATCGAAGTCTTCATCCATGAAACGCTCCAGAAAACGCTGGTTGCTGCGCAGCCGCCGCTGAATCTTCTCCTCCAGCTCAAGAAGTTCGGGAAAGCGTTCCGGTTTGGCTTCCGCCGCCGGTTCCTCAGAGACCTCCGGTTCCGGGGTCATGGCGTTGTCCTGCTGATCGTTCATCGGGATTCCCTCGTGCACATCCGGTAGAGATTGACATAATCGCCGGCGGCTTGCTGCCAGGACATGTCCTGGTCCATCCCCTGCAGCATGATTGTCCGCCACGCGTCAGTTTTTGCATAAGTCTCGAGCGCCCGGGCCAGGCATTCCAGAAGACTGTCGTGCCGGTACTCATGAAAGACGAAGCCGTTCGCCGGGCGCGCCGGGTCCAGCGGATCAGTAATCGTGTCAGCCAGGCCACCGGTCGCGTGGACCACGGGAACAGAGCCGTATCTCAAGGCAATCAGCTGCCCCAGGCCGCATGGTTCGTAACGGCTCGGCATCAGGTACATATCGCTGCCGGCGTAGATCCGCCGTGACAGGGCATCGTCAAATTGGAGTATGACCGTGGCCTTGTCGGGATAGTAGCTCGCTGCCTCGGCAAGGCGGCG
>JAFDBW010000298.1 GCA_019313105.1 Deltaproteobacteria bacterium
AGGACACGACTGCCGTGGCAGATTTTGCGATCTTCAAAAGCCCTGGTCAGGAGGATAACGTCTCCCCGCAGCTTGGCGTAGTCGACGGTCAGCTCCTTGGTCCCAATCCGGTAGATGAAAGCCGGTCGATCGGCGAACCTGCGGCAGGTCCCCATGATGGCCGCGATTACCGATTTGGCATGTGGCTGCCAGCTGCTTGCAGGAGTCATCCATTTAGTCCTGTCAGAATCAGTGCTCTCGATCAGTTGTGTCTGGCAATTCTGAGCAGCCAGCTCGCCAACGCCGGGAGCAGGAGCAGGGCGCCGAGCATGTTCAGCAGGAACATGAAGGTCAGCAGTATCCCCATGTCGGCCTGGAACTGCAACGGCGAGAATATCCAAGATGCCGTGCCGATCGCTAGGGTGACGCCGGTGACCAGAACGCCATTGCCGGTGACCTTGAGTGTTTCATGATAGGCTTGGTAGATGGTCATCCTCTCATCAAGGTGCGACTGGAAGCGACTGTAAATATAGATTCCGTAATCAACACCAATCCCGACGCCCAGAGCCACCACCGGCAAAGTGGAAACCTTGAGCCCTATCTCCAGTTGCGTCATCAGCGCATAGGCCAAAAGTGATACCAGGCCAAGCGGCAGGGTGATGGCTAGGGTGGCACGGGCCGAGCGGAAGGTCAAAAGACAGAGAATGATGATCGCTGTGAACACATAAATCAAAATCGGGAACTGGGCCGAGGAGACTTCTTCGTTGCTTGCGGCCATGACCCCGACATTGCCGGTTGCCAGCCGGAACCGGATCCGGTCGGTGCCATTCTTCTCCTGGTAGGCCTTGACCGTATCAACCACGTGGACGATGGTTTCAGCCTTGTGATCCTTGGTAAAAATCATCACCGGCATCGTCGAGCAGTCAGCATTCAGCAGGCCGCTGCTGGTCGGGATGTATTGTACCGCTTCAACCAGGACTTGTCGGTTGCGCGGCAGGACCCGCCACTTGAGCGCGCCCTCACTCCAGCCGGCATTGATCACCTTGGCGATGCCGGGCAGGGCAATCACCGACTGGACCCCTGCCGTGTTTGACAGCTGCCAGGCGAACCGGTCGATGTTCTCCATGACATCATATTCAATACAGCCGTCCGGGACGGTCTCGACAATTACGTTGAGGATGTCGACGCCGATCGAAAAGTGCTTGGTAATCGTTTTGCTGTCGATGTTGTAACGCGAACTCGGCCGCAGTTCAGGAACGCCCTGGTGCAGGTCGCCGATTTTGATTTCGCTGGCCTGTTTGGCGCCTAAAACCATCAGCACAAGCGCCAGAACGATCAGGGTAGCGGCCGGCAAGGGGTTGGCGATTTTCGAAACATGCATCCAGAACCGGTCGGTGCGTTCAATCCGGTCGTGCAGGCGCTGTCGGTAATCGGCCGGGAAGCCGATATAGGAGAGCAGGACTGGCAACAGGATGAGATTGGTAAAAATGATCGTCGCCACACCAAGACTGGCGGTAATCGCCATCTGCTGAATGACCTCGATGTCAATCAACATGATGGTGATAAAGCCGATCGTATCGGAGATCAGGGCGACTCCGCCAGGCAGCAGCAGCCTGCGGAAGCTTTTGCGTGCGGCGGTGAGACCGTCCTCGCCGTTAAAGATCGCAGCCCGGTTGGCCGTGACCATCTGTACGCCATGGCTGATGGCGATGGCAAAGATCAAAAACGGCACCAAGATCCCCATCGGGTCGATACCGAAGCCGAGCCAGCTGAGCAGACCGAGCTGCCAGACGACGGCGATCAGGGAGCAGACCATGGCCATGGCCGTAACCCGATGGGAGCTGGTAAAGAGGTACACCAGGCCGCCGCTGATGAAGAACGTCCCGATGAAGAAGAGAATCACCCGTTTCGCCCCATCGGCAATATCCGAGATCACTTTGGCATAGCCGATAATGTTGACCTCGATGAGTTCGTTTTCAAACTTGTCACGCAGGGCCTCGAGCTGCTGACCGACTGCAATGAAATCGATCTTCTTGCCGGTTTGCGGGTCGGTCTCAATCAACTCGGCGCTGATGATCGCTGCAGAGAAGTCGTTGGCGACCAGGCGGCCGACGATCCCCGATTTGAGGATATTTTTGCGGACCTGTTTCAGCCCTTCTGCCGTCGGCTGGAAGTCTGCGGGGACCACGTTGCCGCCGGCGATACCGTCTTCAACGACCTCGGTAAACCGGACGTTCGGGGTAAACAGGGAGCTGACCCGGCTGCGATCGACACCGTCGATGAAAAAGACTTCGTCGGTCGCCTGGCGCAAGGCGTTAAAGAATTCCGGGGTGAACATCTTGCCTTCACGAGCTCGCAGCGCAACCAGGACCCGGTTGGCCCCGCCGAACTGGTTGCGGTACTCCATGAAAGTCTGCATGTACTCATGCTGCAGCGGCAGGTGCTTGGAAAAGCCTGCGTCGACATGCAACCTGGTCAGGCCGTAGCCCATGAGTACAGTCATGACAACAAAGATGCCGATGATCAGGGGGCGTGCGGCGAAGATGAAATTCTCGATCCGGTCAAGGATTGGCGAGATCACTTTTCCCCCTCTCCGCCAGACCCTGGCATTTCAAGACGTTTGACACCCATCTCACCGATCAGGATTAGAGCTCCGTCGTTGGCCTGGAGGACTCTGGCAATGCCGGCCCGGTCTGCCTGGGCGTGCAACTGAAAGCTTCGGCCCTGGTCCTGGCTGATCAGCAGGGTGCCGGCCAGGCCGGCCAGGACGACCCGTCCATCGCGCAGCCGAATACCATCGTTTAGAGTCGCCTGGGTGTTGCTTTCAACCGCAACCCAGCTGGTCCCGGTGTTTGCAGAGAAGAACAGGTGACCGCGTAGACCGAACAGCAGGACTTGTCCGCGGCCCAGGGGGAGACTACCGTAGAAAGACCCTTCGTAGGGGGATGGCAGGCTGATCCAGGAGCGACAGCCGTCATCCGAACGGTAAATGTTGCCCGCTTCCGCGGCGATCAGGACCCTGCCGTTTGCCGTCGCTGCAATCTGGTTGAGGTGAAAGTCGACCCAGACCTCTTCTCCCTCTTCCTCGGCCCAGGGATCGTCACCATGCACATTGTCGAGGATCAGGGTGGCGGGGTTGAAATCGACAGGACTCCAACTCCTGCCGCCGTCATGAGTCGCCAGAAACAGCCCGTAGGCACCGATCGCGTAGCCATGAATTGCGTCCCTGAACCAGAGGTCAAGAATCGGGCGTTCATCTTCCGGGTCGCTGTAAACCTCCTGCCAGTGCCGCCCGCCATCACTGGTTCGCAGGATAAGGCTGTCATGGCCTGCCGCCCAGCCATTGGCCGGATCAATGAAGAACACACTGGTTAGGGTGACCCGTGTCGGTACCGGCTGCTGCTGCCATGACCTGCCGTTGTCCTCGGAGACCAGGATGTGCCCCCGTTCTCCGACCGCGATGATTCTGTCGCCGATCATTTGTCCGTCAAGCAGCAGAGATTTGTCTGCCAGTGGCATGATCTGGCTGTCCGCGGCCAGCGCCGTGATTGGGGAAAAGGTGTGGAAAAAGACAAACAGAGTCAAGACTGCCGGCAGGGTGAGTCGAGAGGATGAATGCAGAAGCTTTCGGGTCAGATCATGCACGCAATGGCCGTTCAAGACAAAACGGCCGGGCCAGGGACCCGGCCGTCAGTTAACGTAACGCGTGATCAACGTTTGCCGGAACGACGCAGGGCCGCTGCGGTGAATTCGTTGTTGTCGAATGATACATCGAAATTATATTCCGAATGCTCGTTGTTGAGGTTGATGGCAATATAGCGACCAGACTGCAGGTCGTAGTGAGCTTCGACGGTCGACCAGAAAGTCGGCACTTCGTAGTAGTTGATGCAGTGTCCTTCGGAAACCCGCCAGAGCTGGTCGCGGCTGTCGTACTGGTCCATGGCGAGGATCTGCCAGGAGTCCTCGTCGATGTAGAAGGTGCGTTTCTTGTAAATGTGGCGCATGCCCTCCTTGAGGTTCGCCTCAACGACCCAGACGCGATGCAGTTCGTATCGCAGGTACTCGGGGTTCAGGTGCAGCGGCGTGAGGATGTCCTTGTATTTGAGTTTGTCGCTGTGCAGCATATAGCTGTTGTAGGGAACATAAATCTCTTTCTTGCCGACCAAGGTCCAGTCGTAGCGCTCGGGGCTGCCGTTGTACATATCGACCGTGTCGCTGGTGGTCAGGCCGTCGCCGCCTTCCTTGGGGTTGTCAAAAGCAACGTTCGGTGCGCGACGTACGCGACGCTGACCGGGGTTGTAAAGCCAGGCGCGGCGGTTTTCCTTGTTCTGGTCGAGGGTCTCATGGACCAGCAGGATGCGGCCGGCGACGCGGGCCGGGGCAAAGATCTCCTGCTTGAACATGGCGATGACGTTTTCCAGCTTCTCTTCGGTCATCCCTTCTTGGCTGTAGCGGAAGTCGCCCTTTTCGTTGAATTCGACCATGGTGTAGTCGCCGCCGCGGGTCATCGGCGCAACGCCGAAGTTGCGATCGAAGGCGTTGCCGCGCCAGCGTAGGATGTGGTTCCAGATCGCCTCGATGCCGTTTTGCGGAATCGGAAAAGGTATGCCGTTGACGCCACCGAGGACACCGTTGCCGCCAGGAGCCAGTTCGGCCTTGGTTGCCAGCGATTTGGTGGCATCGTAGATGCGCTGCGGCGCCGAGGCACTGCGATGAGGCGGATAGACATTCATCTTGTAACTGGGATACGCCTTGAGCATCGCCTGCTGGCCAACGGTCAGCTGATCGGCATACTGCCCCATGTTGTCAGCTGTGATGGTGAAAAGCGTTTTGTCGGCAGCAAACGGGTCGGGGTGATGCATCCCTTTCTGATAGCCTGCCGGCGGGGTGGTGATGCCGCCTTCCCAGGCCGGGATCGTGCCGCTGGCATTGCCGGCTTTTTCGCCACCCATCGGCGTGAGATCCTGGCCGAGGCGGGCGGCCTGTTCGGCCGTGATGGCCGCAAAGCCCGGACCTGCGAGGAGCAGGCCGGTCATGATAAGTATCGTTGTCTTGATCGTCAGTTTTTTCATTCTTCTCCCTCCTTAAAGGATTAGAAGGAATACTTGATATTGAAAGCCACAAAATCCCGGTCATTGATCAGGTTGTATTGATTGGCACCGAAGAAGTCAGTGTAGCTCAGGTCGCCAGACCAGGTGTTCAGGTAGCTCGCGCCAAGACCGAAGGTGATCGCCTTGCGGTCTTCAAGGAAATTGCCGCCGGGGCCGGGAGAGTTGCCATCGACATCATGGGCCCAGGCAATTCGTGGCGAAAGGGTTACGGCACCAATTGCGTTATTGTAGTCCAGTTTTGCAACCACTCGATAACCCCAGGAAGTGTCATCAGCAAAGGCATCGCTCGGTTCTGCCGGCTTTTCTGAATGTGCTCCACCGAGGGGTTTGCCAGCAGGATCAGTGTTGTCTGGGTCGAGGCCAAAGGGGCCCCAAGCCTGGGTCGGGTTGCCGGTGACATATGTGGCCGGGCTTTCAAAGCGGTTCTTGTTTTTGGAGGGCATGTCGTGGACGTAGGTCACACCGACTTCACCGACCATGATGAACTGGTCGGCGCCGAAGGTCGGGCCGAAAGTCTGGGTCGCGGTCATTTGCACCTGTGAAATGTCGAGTTCTTCGTGCCCATTAATAACCATGTCCGGTGTGTAAACCCCAATTTGGTTGTCTGTATATGCTGCATACGGCGACAAGCCTCCAATGACTGGAGTCGTAACAGCGCTGACTGGCGACAAAGCTGCCAACAGCAGTTCGACATCATCGACCTGAGCCGGCACATCATCACGATATGAGTATTCGCCCTGCAAGGCCATGCCGATGCTGCTTAGCTGGGTATTAAAGCTGACCCCATATAGCTTGATATCTTCCGGGTACTCAAGAAAGTAGTTTGCTGTTTGAGAATACTCGTTGAGTGCGATGCTGCCGACTGTTTTGACAGCATCGCTTTGACCTATTGCTCCTGTCAGGGCCTGTAAGGGTGATGCCCCATCCAGGGCGGCATTAGGTGTCACAGCAGTATCCCACACCTGCTGTGCAGCATCGACCCCGGCTTGGGTTCCTGTTCTACCGCTGATAATCGGAAGGCGACTATGATAATTAATAAAGTAGAAGCCGAATTCGGTTTCGTTCAACTGTGGCACAACCACGCGCACGGCCAATCCGTACTGGCCATCATCGGAGGGTTTGTCGTCGCCAATCCGTGTCACTGCGAGGAAATTCTCCTCAAAGGGAGCGACTCCCAAAATTGTCCCAATCCCGCCTAGTGCAGCAAAGCTGGTTCCCAAATCTGATACATCACCAAAGCCGAGCATGATCTTGCTGCCGCCCTTACCGGCGAAGTCGTTGGTGCTCCAGTAACTTCCTGGCGGATCGATTTCCGTTTTTTCCCAGTCATATTGATAGAAACCTTCGACCGTCACGTAATCGTTGGTTGAGATCGAGGCCGAGACCATACCAACCGGGACCAGTGCTTCCTTGAGTTCCGCACCTGGTAAACGAATGCTGCTTACATCAACAGGGTTGATGGTATTAATACTGTTCTGGATGAAGGTACTCTCTCCCCAACTCACTACCTGGTCACCGACTCGTATTTG
>JAFDBW010000299.1 GCA_019313105.1 Deltaproteobacteria bacterium
ACAATAACAACCTGGGTGACAAGCCGGCATTTAGTTAACTTCTGACAAGACGTAATTCCAACCAATTCAGTAAACTATAGGACGAAATTCCAAGTAAAATCAAGCGGTTTTTCGCTGCTGTAGAGCGAATAGTCCTGCCCGTAATTGTTGTCGACATAAATAGCTGCGGCACTTTAACAAATTTAGCGAGGATAAAAAAGTAAAAATATGGCCAGCTTCGAATTATTGTAGAATCATGCGACTTACAAGTATTTACTGGCAAAATGTTGTTGCTGTAAAATGGGAAATCGGGCACGGACATTCCTTTTTTAATTTCAAGAAAAATGTGTCCGGTTAGCGGTTGTATTGCCATCACTTTTTCGTATTTTAAAATATCATCTCGATACACTGCCAACGGCGAATAACATGGTAGGATATTATTCATTGGACTTACAGGAAACCATCTGACGGGAGGCCAGAAAAATGAGTTTTGAAATACCCAAGAATGACAAACTGCTGAAATGGGTCGAAGAGGTTGCGGGAATGTGCGAGCCGGAACGCATCCACTGGTGCGATGGCTCCCAGAATGAATATGACGAAATGTGCGAATTGCTTGTCAAGGCGGGGACCTTCCGCAAGCTTAACCAGGAGAAACGCCCCAACAGCTACCTTGCCTGGTCTGATCCGATTGACGTTGCACGTGTCGAAGACCGAACTTTTATCTGCAGCATTTCCAAAAATGATGCCGGCCCCACCAACAACTGGATGCCGCCGAAAGAAATGAAGGAAAAGCTGCAGGGCCTCTTCAAGGGATGCATGAAGGGCCGCACCATGTATGTCATCCCCTTCAGTATGGGCCCGCTCGGCTCACCGATTGCAAAGATCGGCGTCGAGATTACCGACTCGCCCTACGTGGTCGTCAACATGCGCATAATTACCCGCATGTGCAAGGCGGTGCTCGATGTGCTTGGCGACGGCGATTTCATCCCCTGCCTGCACTCAATTGGCGCCCCGTTGCAAGCCGGAGAGCAGGATGTCTCCTGGCCCTGCAACAAGGAGAAGTACATCGTCCACTTCCCGGAAGAACGTTCAATCTGGTCCTTTGGCAGTGGTTACGGAGGGAATGCCCTGCTCGGCAAGAAGTGTCTCGCCCTTCGTATCGCCTCGAAGATCGGCTATGACGAAGGCTGGCTGGCCGAGCACATGCTGATCCTCGGGGTCGAGTCGCCGCAGGGGGAAAAGTCCTATGTCGGGGCCGCTTTCCCGAGCGCCTGTGGAAAAACCAACTTTGCCATGCTGATCCCGCCACAGGGATTCACAGACAAGGGCTGGAAGGTCACCACCATCGGCGATGATATTGCCTGGATCAAGCCCGGCAACGACGGCCTACTCCATGCCATCAATCCCGAGTATGGTTACTTCGGCGTTGCTCCGGGGACCTCGGTTATGACCAACCCCAACGCCATGGCATCCTGCGCCGCCAACTCCATTTTCACCAACGTGGCGTTGACCGAAGACGGCGATGTCTGGTGGGAGGGGATGACTGACGAGCCGCCGTCCAAGCTGACAGACTGGCAGGGGAACGCCTGGACACCCGACTGTGGTCGTCCTGCAGCCCATCCCAATGCGCGCTTTACTTCACCGGCCAGCCAGTGCCCGTCGATCGATCCGGATTGGGAAAACCCCAAGGGTGTGCCGCTCAGCGCGATGATCTTCGGTGGCCGCCGCAAGGACACCATCCCGCTGGTCTACCAGGCGTTCAACTGGAATTTCGGCGTCTATCTCGCCGCCACCCTTGGCTCGGAAACGACCGCCGCGGCAGTCGGTGCCACCGGCAACGTGCGCCGCGACCCATTTGCCATGCTGCCGTTCTGCGGCTACCACATGGCCGATTATTTCGGCCACTGGCTATCGGTCGGCCGCTCCGTGGCCAAGCCTCCACGCATTTTCAGTGTCAACTGGTTCCTCAAAGACGAGAATGGCAACTTCGCCTGGCCTGGCTACGGCGAAAACATGCGTGTCCTCAAGTGGATTATCGACAGGGTCCAGGGTCGGACGGGAGCTATCGAGAGCCCCTTGGGATGGATGCCGCGCTTCGAGGACATGGACTGGGATGGCATGGATATGTCGCGTGAACAGTTCAACGCCCTGACCTCCGTAGACCGGGATGTCTGGCAGACAGAGGTGCTTTCCCACGAGGAGCTGTTCCTGAAGATGTTTGACAAGCTGCCCAAGGAA
Source organism: Deltaproteobacteria bacterium (assembly GCA_019313105.1). GTDB lineage: Bacteria > Desulfobacterota > Desulfuromonadia > Desulfuromonadales > BM103 > JAFDBW01. The sequence continues at coordinate 2,218 of JAFDBW010000299.1, forward strand.
CTCCTGCGTATGCGCGAACTGATCATCTCCAGTCTGTGGCGTTCTCCAGAGCATTGGGAACAGATCGGCGATGTGCATCCGGAGGGTTGGAACGAGTAGCCTTTTGCAGATAATCTCATATGAAAAGGGCCGGTTTATCCGGCCCTTTTTTGTTTACATGAAACGGTTTATTCTTATTTTGCGCGTGTTTTCAGATAGGCCACCAGCTGCCAGATCTCCCGGTCTGTCAGCCCGCGCCAGGCAGGCATAACCGAACCGCTCGAGAGGTAAGGTTCTACGGTCTTGCCGACTTCAATCCTCCAGAACAGGTAAGCAGGATCGCTGTCACGGTAATGCGTCTCGGAGAAATCCGGCGCCGGAGGCTGAAAAAACGCTGCTCGGCCGGAAAGCCCTTCGCTTGGCTTTCCGTGGCAACTGGCGCACTTGTCACTGAACAGAGTGTGACCGGCCGCCAGTTGCGCACCGTCCTCCATCATCCCTTGCGGCATCTGCCGTTGGGGATAGTCTGGTCGCTCCTGGCCACAGCCATACAGTAGCAGCACTGACAGGATGACGAGCTGTAACGCACGGTAGCCTGCTTGCCGATCGGCTCTCACTTTCCACCTCGCGTTTCGAATGCAACCCCCCATGCCTGCAATTCGTTCAGAATCTTTTGCACGACCGGCTCGACCGCTGATTCGACAGTTGCGGTCAAATCGGTCCCCATTTCAATGCATTCTGGCTGAACGCCCCAGACCACCAGTTTGGTTGGTACGTGTCCCTGCAGCTCGGCCACGGCGAGCAAATCCTGCAATCCCATCTGGTGGACCGAGAGCTTGCTGGCAAATGCTCGTGGCACATCTTCCCCCTCAATGCGAAAGAGCTGGCCTGGCTTGTCGCGCATGTCAAGGGCATCTATGATCAGCAGGGATTGCACATCTTCCAGATGAGGGAGCAGGTCAAGGCCGAGGGTGCCGCCGTCAATCAGACGGATCTTCCCCTGGAAATGGTAACGGGATGAAAGCGTGTTGACCACCTTCACCCCGAAACCATCATCCGTCATGATCGAATTGCCCAGTCCAAGGACCAGGGTTGACATCAAAGGTCCTCCGGTTCGATGAAACGGTAACCGCTGAAGATGCCGCTCATGGTGCCGTTGCGCATCTTAACATCCATCAGCCAGCCGCTGTAGATATGGTTGATGATGAAGCCGGCCAGCAGCCACATGACACCATGATGCAGGAGACGCAGCCACTGATTGCCGATCAGGAGATTGACCCCGCCGAGAATCCCATCCCAGAAACCACCCGGTGCATATTGACCA
>JAFDBW010000300.1 GCA_019313105.1 Deltaproteobacteria bacterium
GACGAAGTATCACTACTCAAGCAGGGTTCAGTCCATATTTCTTTTCTTGACCCATTTAATGATAGCAGTCTGGTTGAGCGATTACGTGATCAGCAGGTGAGTGCTATCAGCATGGAAATGATCCCGCGCACCACTCGAGCACAAAAAATGGATGCATTAAGTTCATAGGCCAGTCTCGCCGGTTATGTCATGGTCCTTAAAGCCGCAAATCAACTCAATCGTATCCTACCGATGATGATGACCCCGGCTGGGACCATCAAGCCGGCAAAGGTCTTTGTCATAGGTGCGGGTGTCGCAGGTTTGCAGGCGATAGCAACGGCCAAGCGCCTGGGAGCGCGGGTTACGGCATTTGATACACGAGAGGTTGTTGCCGAGCAGGTGGAATCTTTAGGAGCTACATTTTTCAGGATTGACCTGGGTGAGACCGGTCAAACAGAAGATGGTTATGCCCGCGAACTGACCCCAGAGCAGGTCGTTAGGCAGCAGAAGGGGCAGGCTGAAGAGATAGCCAAATCGGACATCGTCATCACTACGGCCCAGGTTTTTGGTCGTAAGCCGCCATTGCTGGTATCTACAGACACGATTAAAGGCATGCAGCCGGGCAGCGTAATTGTCGACATGGCTGCAGAGACTGGCGGTAATGTTGAAGGCTCCGTTGCCGGTGAAGTAGTTGAACTACATGGGGTCACAATTATCGGCAGTGGCAACTGGGCAGAGCAGGTTTGTCGTGATGCCAGCAACATGTACTCAAACAACCTGTTCAACCTTGTTGACGAATACTGGGATACAGAAAAGGAAGGCTTTGTCCTCAACCTGGCGGACGAGATTATTACCGGGTGCCTGATTACGCATGCAGGCGATATCGTTAATCCCAGAATCAGAGAACAATATGCTTGAAGGAGCTGCTATGGACTTGGTTTATTTGATATTTATCCTCATTCTTTCGATTTTCCTGGGCTTCGAATTGATTCATAAAGTTCCGGCCACGCTGCATACGCCTTTGATGTCAGGTGCAAACGCTATTTCCGGGATCACCTTGGTCGGGGCTCTGGTCGGGGCCGGCAGCGAAGGGTCAGCGATTACCATCACTCTTGGCACAATGGCTGTGGCCTTTGCAACAATCAACGTCGTTGGTGGCTACCTGGTTACAGACCGGATGCTGGCGATGTTCAAGAAAAAAAACAAGGGTAAATAATGTCGTCGGATCTGCTGATCAATCTTGCTTATACCGTCGCTGCGGTCCTCTTTATTTTTGGGCTGAAATTTCTGGGCAGCCCGGCAACAGCCAGGCGTGGGAATACCATTTCGGCTCTGGGGATGCTTCTTGCCGTTTTGGTCACCTTGCTGGATCAGGCGGTTATTGACTATCGCTGGATTCTTTTGGGCATTGTCGTCGGCAGTATCATTGGTACTTTAGCGGCACGCCTGGTCGCCATGACGGCCATGCCTGAAATGGTTGCGCTGTTTAACGGTTTCGGCGGTATTGCTAGCCTATTGGTTGGCTGCGTGGCATTGTCACAAACGGGACTGACCAGCTTTCTCCTGTTGACAATCTTCCTCTCCATCCTTATTGGCGGGGTCACCTTTACCGGCAGCTTGGTCGCCTGGGGCAAACTCAGCGAAAAATTGCCCGGGCGTCCGATCCTCTTCCAGGGACAACGCCTGCTTAACGCAGGTTTGCTGCTGATCAATTTTGGTTGCGGTGTTCTCTTTGTCCTTTACCCGGAACAACCGTTCTGGCTGTACCTGGCCGTAGCTCTTTCTGCTGCTCTCGGAGTTATGACGGTTATTCCGATCGGTGGCGCCGATATGCCGGTTGTCATCTCACTACTCAACAGCTATTCCGGTCTTGCCGCATGTGCCGCGGGATTTGCCATTAACAACAATATCCTGATCGTCGCCGGATCACTGGTTGGTGCAAGTGGAATCATCTTGACCAACATTATGTGCAAGGCGATGAATCGCACCCTGGCCAATGTCCTCTTCTCAGGTTTCGGTGCCGCAGACGGTGCTGCGGGCAAAATAGAAGGGGAGGTCACTCCTATGACGGTTGAGGATGCTTACTATGTGCTTGAAGCTGCGCAGAGCGTCGTGGTTATCCCTGGGTATGGAATGGCCGTCGCCCAAGCCCAGCATGTCGTCAAGGAGTTGCAGGAATTACTTGAGAAAAATGGTTGTGAGGTTGTCTATGCCATCCATCCTGTGGCCGGTCGCATGCCCGGACATATGAATGTACTTCTTGCCGAAGCTGATGTCCCCTATGACCTGTTGGTAGAGATGGACGACATTAATCCGCGAATGGAAAATTTTGATGTCGCGATCGTCATCGGTGCCAACGATGTAGTCAATCCAGCCGCCCGAGAAATCCCCGGCAGCCCGATTTACGGAATGCCGATCATTAATGCCGATTATGCTCGTAGTGTTTTTATCCTGAAACGATCTTTGGCGTCTGGCTTTGCTGGCCTGGATAACCCGCTTTTCTATCGCAAAAACAGCCGGATGGTTTTCGGAGATGCAAAAGAAACACTTTCTGGACTCATACGCGAGTTTTCATCCTGATGAAATCCAGTACCGCAAGAACTAAGACCCCTGAAGACATTGGCTTGCTGATCCATCAGATTAGAGGATAATATTCAGTGATTGTTCAAGGTTCCTTATAACCCCTCCGACAACTCATTCGTGGTTTCTTTAGAGTTTTAAAATACGATTTAAAAGTCTAATCCCAGCTTTGGGGTCTTAGCTGGAATTCGCTGCAGAACCGCCGATGAAACCCGCCCAGCTCTTCAGCCGCATTAAAA
>JAFDBW010000301.1 GCA_019313105.1 Deltaproteobacteria bacterium
AGCCGGGCTCCCGGTAGCTCAATGGAGCTGGCGAGAGGAATCGAACCCCCAACATCCTCATTACAAGTGAGGTGCTCTGCCTATTGAGCTACGCCAGCACAAGGGGCGTTATATACAACAGGACCTGGCAAAATGCAAGTAAAAATTTAACAGATTTTATCAATAACGCCATAAGTGCGCAGTTATAACGAAAGCTCGGCCAAGTGTCAAATATCAAAGTCCCTTTTTTTCAGAAAAACCGATCTGTACTTTTTTGTTGACAATCATGACCGATTTAGTTATTTATAGAAGCACCATAGAAACCCGTTTATTGGGGTGTCCTTTTCCCTCCTGAAGACACCCCATTTTTTTGCCTTTTTGGCGTGTACGGGACGTATCACTTTGTTGCTTATCCCCTGCCATTAAGTTCCAACTATTCATGGAAATAAAACCAGTCCCCGAGGGGGGACTGGTTCTGCTCTGCTCTGCTTATAAAGATTCTGATTATTGATACAAAACAACGAGCAAAGCAGCCTCTCAAACATGTCCATTATTTTTCAATGATCCGTCCTCGGCAACAAACTGACCCGCGGCGTCCCCAGCAAAGGATGCTCATCAACGTGCAAGCGACAACCGTAACTCTGTTCGAGAGTTTCACCGCTCAGCACCTCGTTCGGAGTGCCAAGAGCGGCCACCCTCCCCTCGTTGAGCAACAGCAGGCGATCGGCATAGGCCGATGCCAGGTTGAGATCATGAGAAACCATGATAATGGTGATCTGCTCCCGCTGCCTGAGCCGCTCCATCAGGTCCATGATTCTCAACTGATGGGCCGGATCGAGCGAGGCGGTCGGTTCATCCAGCAGCAGGACTTTTGATTGTTGGCAGATCGCCCTGGCAATGATGACCCTCTGCCGTTCGCCGCCGCTGAGTTGACCGAGGCGCCTGTCCGCTAGATGGAGCACCTCGGTAAATGCCATGGCCTGTTCGGCTATTTCAAGATCGCGTTTGCCTTCCACTGCCAGCAAACCCAGATGTGGATAGCGGCCCATGATGACCGTTTCAGCAACAGTGAACGGGAACTCGGCATTGATATGCTGTGGCACCATTGCCAGAGAGCGGGCCAGCTCTTTCCTGGAATATTTACTGACCGACCGCTGCCGGAGGAGTATCTCCCCAGCAGTCAAGCGGTGCAAACCGGTTATCGATTTGAGCAGGGTGGTTTTACCCGCTCCGTTCGGGCCGATGATGACAAAGAACTCACCCTCTTCTATTTGCACGGAGACATCCCTGACCACATCACGCAGGCCATATTGCAGGCTGACATGAAGCAGCTCAATCTGACAGCTCATCGACGGCCCCTCCAGAGTAAAGCGATAAACAGCGGGGCACCGATCAATGCCGTAACAATACCGACAGACATTTCACCCTGGCTGGGCAGGCTGCGGGCCAGCAGGTCGCAGAGGACCAGGTAAGAAGCCCCGGTCAGAATCGAAGCCGGGGCCAGGATGCGATGGTCCGGACCGATCGTCAGCCGCAGGACATGCGGAATCGTCAAACCGACGAAACCGATCAGCCCCGACTGGCAGACCGTCAGACTGACCATGAGTGAGGTGGTGACCAGCAGAACCAGCATGACCAGCTTGACATTGACCCCCATTGCCGAGGCATTGTCCTGACCGGTCAGTAGCAGATTTAAAGGCTGAGCCAGCAGGTAAATCAGCACAAAACAGGGCAGGACTCCAAGGAGCAGGGGCAGGCTGTCGGAACCAGCCGTAGAAAGGTCCCCCATGAGCCAGAAAATGATTTTATGCATCTGGCCGGACTGACTGATCGAAATCAGGAACATTATGATTGCGCCACAAAAGGCGTTAACCATCACACCGCCCAGCAGCAGGGAATCACTGCTGCCCTCTTTGCGTCCGGAGAGTAGCAAGACCAGCAGCAATACGGCGAGAGAGCCGGTAAAAGAGCTTAAGGCCAGACCCGGAAAAAAGCTGAACCCGGCAAGGATACCGAGGATCGCCCCGACAGCGGACCCACCGGAGACACCGAGAATATAAGGCTCCGCGAGGGGGTTGCGCAGCAGAGCCTGAAACACCAGGCCGCCAAGCGAAAGTGAGGCGCCGACGGTTGCCGCCAGGATCACGCGGGGCCAGCGCAACTGCCAGATGATCACCTCAAGTGTCGCATCGGGCTCACCCTGCCCCAACAGTACGTGCCAGGCGGCTCCGATCTCTCCCGATGAACCGATCGTCAGGCCGAGCAGGACCGAACCGATCAGCACCGGCGCAAGGGCCATCGTGACCATGATCAGTTTTATGTAGACGGGGCGGTAGCCGGTCATCACCAATACAGTTGTCCTGTGTACTAAGGGATGTCAGTCTGTTCCGGGTGCAGCAGACCGACAAGATACTCCAGGGCATCGATCAGTCTCGGCGTCGGACGATCAAACAGGTCCGCATCGACAACATACAGACGATTGTTCCGTACCGCCGGGATCTGCGGCCACGCCTGCCAGCGGGAGCGGAGCTCCTGGTCGGTATAGCCGCCGCCCATTGACGCCAGGAGGACCACCTCTGGCTTGAGCACAAGGAGCTCCTCCCAGGTGTATCTTGGGTACCCGGTGCGGTCGGCAGCGAGATTTATGTTGCCTGACCGGGTCAGCAGCTGATGCAGAAATGTGTCGGAGCCGGCCGAGATGACCGGCTGCGCATCGATCTGGAAAAACACCCCGGGGCGGTCCGTGACCCCGGCGATCTGGCGGGCAACCCGGGCGAGTCGTTGTCGATACCCGGCGGCCAGGACTTCTGCGCGGGCTTCCTGCCGATAGATCGAACCGAGCCGCTCGACGGTGTCAACAATCGCTTCAAGGCTTTGCGGGTCGAAGACGTATACCGGAATACCCAGCGCCTCGAGCCTGTCAACCACAGCTTTCGGGTTGCCGTCCCTGATTGCCAGACAGAGTTGCGGCTTCAGGCTGACGATCTTTTCGATGTCCAGCGCGACATAGCTACCGACCTTCGGCAGGGCGTCTGCAGCCACGGGATGGTTGGCAAAGCGCGTTGCCCCAACCATGGCCTCACCTCCACCTACCTCGTAACTGATTTCGGTGAGGTTGGGGGCCAGGGACACGACACGCCTCAAGGGCTCCGCGACCTCGACCGTTCGGCCGATCTGATCGACGAGATCCCTGCTGTGTGCGGGAGCCACCAGAAGAAATGAGAACAGCAACAAGAATAGGGGCTTTTTCATCGGTGCTTTAGAACCAGGCTAATTAATAAACGCTAGAAATATGCGGTCAATCCGGCGAACAGTTCACGAGGCGGCATCGGGTAGCCGGGATTTGCCTCGTAGTCTTTGTCAAAAAGGTTCTTCACCGAAACGGTCGCATCGATGGCGACCTCTCCGAGCATTATGGCATGAGTCAAAGCCAGGTCCGCGACAAAATAGTCTTTGTCCTGACGTGTGGCTTCAGGGTAGTAGCGCAGGTAGCGGCCATCGAAGCGCAGTGTGGTCTCCTCGAACGGCTTCAGGGCAACGAAGCCGTGGGTTTCGTGCCGCGGTTTGCCAAGCAGGTATTCATCCGTGTCGCGATCTTTCGGGTGCAGATAGGTATAATTGCCACCGATCGTGGCAAAGCTGCAAAGAGCGAATTGGCCATCGATTTCAACACCCCAGATACGTGCATCATTAACATTGACCGGGCTGTAGACGAAAAATTCATCTGGCTGCCAACTGATCAGGTCCTTGGCGTCACGCAGAAAACCGGCCAGAGAGACACGGCCACGCTCACTAAGGGTCTGATCCAAAGCCAGCTCGTATTCCCAAGCCGTTTCAGGATCGAGATCCGGATTTCCCTTACTGAAAAAGTCTTTAGGCCAGTAGAGATCGTTCAATGTGGGCGCACGAAACGCCTTGCTTGCCGAGAGCCGCACGCGGGTGGAATCCGTCAGTGCCGCGTGGAGTGCGGCACGCGGGCTCAGCTCATTGTCGAAATCGGAATGAATATCGTAGCGTAGCCCGAGAAGAAGCGTCATGTTGGCCGGCAGATCGGTCTGGAACTGACCGAAGAAAGCACCATGTTCCTGGTCCTCATCACCGATATTGGTCGAATCAAGCTCGTCGTTATAGTAATCGGCACCCATCAGTACGGTATGGTTGTCACCTGTCTTCTCAATATGCAGTTCAGCACCGTAGGTATCAATCTTGTGGGTTTCGTCTACAAAAAAGTCCGGATTCTCATAATCGTTGCGGTGATGTTCATAAATACCACGCGCCTTGATTTTAAACGGTCCAACCGGCGCCTCCAGTTTCACTGATGCCACGGTTCTCTTGTCTTCCTGCTCGGCATTGGGACTGGGATAGGGTTCAGAGCCCGGGATGCTGCTATCATAATCGAGGTGATAGGCCGACAACTCGAGGTCAACATCCGCTGCCAGAGAGTAACCAAACAAACCATTGAGAGTATATTGATCATAATCCGAATTCTTCCGGTAACCATCCGATTCCTGTGACCCGGCGCCGAGACGATAGCGGAAATTGCCGACCTGGCGAGAAGTCGAACCGTTAACAATCCGGGTGTTGCGCTCGCCTTCCGTCCAAGCGACCTGAGTGGATGGCGACTCTTTCGGAGATCGTGTAATGATATTGATGACGCCGCCCAAGGCGTTGGAGCCGTAAAGCGCCGAAGCCGCACCACGCAGGACTTCAATTCGATCAATCTCATTCAAAGCAACCGGCAGTTGGTTCAGGTCGAACTGGCCATATTGTGGCGAGTTGAGACGAACGCCATCGATCAGGACCAGGACCTGTGACGCTTCCGAGCCACGGATACTCGCACTGGAAAGAGATCCGGCCGGCCCACTGCTGACCACATGCAAGCCGACGACATCTTGTAAGACTTCATCAAGCCGAGTCGCACCGCGTGCGGCGATTTCCTCGGCCGTCACCACGCCAACCGAGGCCGAGGCTTTCGAAAGCGGCTCAGCCATGCGGGTCGCCGTAACCACAACCTCATCCATCACCGCCGTCGACAAGTCGGCTTCTGCCGCAATCGCCGGACCACCAACCAACAACCCCAGCAACACCAACATCACACTTCTGCACATACTCACGCTCCCGTTACAATGGACCGGGGCAATAAAAAATCCCCGGTCAATATGAAATTGATCCGGGGATTCCCTGTATCTCCACGAACTCTCGGCAACCACCCCGTGACCGCGGGGGCAGCAACTCAAATCTCTTCAGACAGGTCTTCTGACTTCCGGTTCGTCCTACTGGTCGCGCCTTCCCGACAAGTGGTGTCAGTGGCTTGTTTGCGATGTTCGTCCCCGGTCACAGCGGCGGGCCCGTCCCGGATTTACACCGGGTTCCCTTTTGAACGGATATGCAGTTACTTGCAGATCCGATCAAGCCTTGCGGCATCTAAAAATGTATGGCGCAACCTTACCTGCTGTTTCCGGACAAAGTCAAGAATCACCTGCCCGGAAACGCCAACATTTACTTGGCTGCCACCAGGCGTTGATAATTGTGTGCCTGACCGTCAGAAAACTCGAATAATACTTGTGAAGCGATAAAGATTGATTAACATTATCTGAGTAGTGGTTCGCTTAACTTAACAACACGTCAAGGAGACTTAACCATGTCAAAAATAAAAGGGACTATCGGCATACTCACCGGAGGAGGGGACGTCCCGGGACTGAACCCGGCGATCCGGGCGGTGACCGTACGTGCCTTAAGAGAAGGATACAGGGTTATTGGCATCCGGCGCGGCTGGGCCGGACTGGTTGACCTGGTCCCCGACCCGCACGCTGACAACAGCAGCTGTATCCAGGAGCTGACCGAGGAAGTTGTCAACCGCGCAGGACGCACGGGCGGGACTTTTCTGCATACCTCGCGAACCCGTCCAAGCCACTTGCCGATCACCAACGTGCCGACCCACCTGCAGGACATTTACCTGGATACGATCAACGACGTCACGCCACAGGTGCTGAAAAACATCGAATTCCTCGGTCTGGACTTCCTCATCCCGATCGGTGGCGACGATACACTCAGTTACGGTCAGCGGCTGCACGAAGAAGGGGTCAAGGTGGTCGCCATCCCGAAAACCATGGACAATGACGTCCCGGGTACCGACTATTGCATCGGCTTCTCGACCTGCGTCACCCGGACGATCGAACTGACCCATCGGCTGCGCACCAGCGCCGGGTCCCATGAACGCTTTCTCGTCCTTGAAGTGTTTGGCCGTTACGCCGGGTTCTCGGCGATTCTGCCGACCATGGCCGGGGCCGCCGACCGGTGCGTGATCCCGGAGCACCCCTTTGACATGGAGCAGCTCTGCGACCTGCTCAGCTATGACCGTCGGAAACACCCAAGCAACTACTCGGTGGTCCTGATCTCCGAAGGTGCAACCATGACTCATCACGACGGCATGCTTTTCGAGGGAGATGAGGTTGACCAGTACGGGCACAAGAAACTTGGCGGCATCGGCGACCAAGTCGCCGCACAGTTGAAGGAGCTCTCAACGAAATTCAATAACGGTCGCCGGGTCAACGTGCTCAGCCAGCGACTGGGCTACCTGGTGCGTTGCGGAGACCCTGACGCGATGGATTCGATCGTGCCGATGGCGTTTGGCAATCTCGCCTTTGACATGGTCCTGGCCAATACATCGGGGCGCCTGATCAGCCTCCACAACGGCTGCTACGATACGGTGCCGATCGACGTGGTCACCGGGCACAAAAAAATCGTTGATGTCAGTAAGTATTACGACACCGAGCGGCTGCGCCCGAAATACGAGTCGTTCTTGCGACTGCCGACCTTCATCATGACCAGCGACATTTAACTTCAACCACCTACTCTCCAGTGTATGGACGACAACTTGCCAACATGGGAGCTATGAGTTGAAGTATTGGTTGGTTGTTGCAGCGGCAGCAGATTCATAATCTGTTGCCATCTGTCACGAAACCTAAAACTCCAAAATACACTCGATTATCGAGTGATCATTTTTTCTGCCTGACAACTTCAAACAGTGCCACGGCGCTTGCACAAGAAGCATTGAGAGACGGCACCACGCCGCTCATCGGGATCTCCAGCAATCCATCGCAGAGCTGGCGGGTCCGCTGACGCAGGCCTTCTCCTTCACTGCCGACGACCAACGCAAGATGTCCCGACAAGCTTGCCTTAAACAGTGGTTGCGCCTCTTCACCGGCAGCCAGACCGTACACCCAGAAGCCCACTTTTTTCAGCGCCTCGATAGTCCTGGCAAGGTTGGTCACCTGGCAGACGGCGAGATGTTCCACCGCACCGGCCGATGCCCTGTCGACAACGTTGGTAATCCCGCAGCTGCGATCTTTGGTGATCACCACGCCCTGGCAACCGGCCGCATCGGCGTTGCGCAAAATCGCCCCCAGGTTGTGCGGGTCGGTAATCCCGTCCAGAAGAAGGAAGAACCCGTCCTGACCGGAGGCCTGCCAATCAGCCAGCAGGTCCTCGAACTCGGTGTAGGGAAATGCCTCCATACTCATCACCACTCCTTGGTGATGCGGCAGCCCTGCAAGTCGGTCGAGATCCTGACGGTGGCGCTGCCGAACCGGGACGTTAAGATCCTTCGCCAGGGCCAGGACTTCATCGATGCGCTTGCCGCCAGCTTTTTCGTCGACAAATAGTTCAACCGGCCGACGGCGGCCGCGCAAGCCTTCTTTGACGGGGTTGATCCCGTAGAGATAGTCGAGGTTCATATCACGATTTCTGCAACGTTGTTGTTGTAGCGACGTTAACCCGATACTGAAGGGAAGCATCACGAACTTCGATAAGAGCGGGCAGAACAGCTGGCAAAATCATCTGCGCGATTGGCGCGTATTCGGTTCTTTCCAACCTAATTTGCAGTGTCATCCCGTAACGCGACCACTTTGCAAGCCTGCCCCGGCCTGACTTTGCTCCAGGATGTTAGGAACTATTCGTCAACCGTTACAGAGTGACAGTTGCTCTCCGGCGGGTTGCCACGTCTTTCAGTTGATAATCTCACTTCTTCCGGCGCAGGATAACCGGCCCTGTTGCGACCGATCAGAGCCTGGACGTTGTAACGGACCAACGCTCCTGCCTCCGCTATATCACAGAGTTCTTCAAGAGCCGTACGGTTATCGTAGTCGCCCTTGCGGTAAGGCCGGGAAGATATCAGAGCATCATAGATATCGCATATTGCCACCATTTCCACCAGGGGACTCACCTCAGCGAGACCTCTCGGGTAACCCGAACCGTTGCAGCGTTCATGATGGTTGAGGGCAACATGCGCCGCCGGGTGGCTCTGATCTCCCAGGTAATAGGTGAGCAGCACGTAGCCGGCCAAGGAGTGAAATTCAAGGAATTGGCGCTCACGGCGGGTCAGGGGAGTCTTCTTTTGCAGGATATCAAAAGGTATTGTCAATTTGCCGACGTCGTGGGTCGGCCCTACCAGCAGGACATTCCTCTCGGCCAGGGTGTTTGGGTAGCATGTCTCCATCATGAAAGAAGTCAGGGCGAAAACAACCAGCGAGTGGCGATAGGTATAGAAGTCGTTTTGCTTGAACACGTCCAGCGCTGACAAAAGAGGTTCGGGAATCGGTATCTCGCCAAACTGACTGAGATGGGCTCGAATGCCGTCGACGCCACCGAAAATAAACGCGTAGGGATCCTTGCTTATGAAGCGCTCCATATCCGGCAAAATACTATTGTGTTGAAGCAGGCAGCTGTTCTTGAACTGCTTCAGTCGCCCCGCCCTGGCGATATCATTGATAATCGCCTCGTCGAGCCTGGAGCCCGCGGACAGTAGCTCCATACCGTCCAGATCCCTGATGGCAAAAGGAAGTGTGATGTCGAGTGGATCGGCGTCATTGGTTATTGATGATTCTATCGAATCACAATTCATACTCGCTCCCTTAATCACCTGCAACCATCCGTTCAGGTCAAAATTACGACTGATTGACTGCCGTGCTCTGATCCATTATAGCAATGCGATCTTTACCCTCCGATTTTGCCTTGAACATCAATTGATTGGCCATATCGACTAGCTGAGTAAACGATTGATTGCTGTTGCCGGTGAAGGTTGATATCCCGGCACTGATCGTAACCTGCTCATCGCCCATGCCCTTATAACGAAAAAGACGAATGCTCGAACTGATCCGGCGCGCCAGTTCCAGGGCACCGGGGGCTTCTGTCTTGGGCAGCAGGATGACGAATTCCTCGCCACCGTAACGTGCAGCGATATCGATTTCCCGCACAAACTCCCTGATCAACGCCCCAATCTGCCTGATCACTTCATCACCACGGATATGGCCATATTTATCGTTGATCTGCTTGAAGTCGTCGATATCGAAAAAAATCAGTGAAAGCGGCTCGTTGTGACGAACCGCGCGGGAGAATTCTTTCTCGAGCCGCTCATAAAAATGTCGATGCGTGTACAGCATACTCAACCCGTCGCGAATCGCCATCTCTTCAAACAGGTCCTTGGCCGATTGCATCGATTCGAAAAGAGTCGCATTCTCCAGCGCATTGGCAGAGATATTGGCGACCAGATGGGTGAGTTTGCTAATCCGTTCAGAGATACCGTCCCGCAATTTCATTGTCGTGCGCAACAAGAGGGTGCCAATAACAGCCTCTTTCTTGATGATGGGTACAACGATGAGCGAATTGAGATTCAAAGCCTCGACATACTGACGAACCGGCTCCATCAGGAGGTCGTTCTTAACATCGTTGACGATCACCGCCTGGTGAGTCTCGATCGCCTTGCGTATCTCAGGGTAGCGATTCAAATCCAGTCTGATTTCGATGTTTTCCTGCAGATCGTTGCAGGCCTTGACGACAATTCCATTGACATCGTTGATACTGATAATCGAGCACCGTTCGACTTCGATGACATCGGCAATTTTTTCCACGACAAATAGCAGAATTTTCATCGGGTTACGCAATACGGTGACGATGTCGTAGAGTTCGAGGAGCATCTGCAGGTCGCGCCGCTCCAGTTCGTTGTAGTAGTTCTTGTACAGCAGGTGCGCATCGACCCTAGCCAAAACCTCTGGGGGGTGGACTGGCTTTGTGATGTAATCATCGGCGCCGGTCTGCATGCCGAGAATGATTTCGTCCCGATTGGTATGGGCGGTAATCAGGATCACGGGGATACGTTTTGTCAGTTCGGTCTCCTTGATTATCCTGCAGACCTCAATGCCGTTCATGACTGGCATCTCGATATCAAGGATCACCAAGTCCGGGAGAGTACTGAAGACCATGTCCAAGGCGGTTTGGCCATTGTCCGCTTCCAATGTTGTGTAACGGCCCGCCAAAGCGTCCTTGAGAATTGTCCTGATAAACTTGTCGTCATCGACAATCAGGACTTTGTCCGGTTTCATCTGCTGTCCCTCCACTGGCAAGCCGGTGCTTGCAACGTTGCCGGCTATTCAGCTGCAGTAGCCAGCCGGTCATGATTGGCCAGAGGCCCTCTATATCACTCGCAAGTATTAACACTTTCCGCAGCGCGTGACAACTTGCAAAACCTTACAACACGGACCGCGGAGCGACTTGATACGGGTGATTGGATTGTTCAGGCAAGTCATTGATGCCAGTTTATCCATGACACCCAGGAGCGATTTCATATTCAGGAATTTATCGGCAGGAAGAAGGGTATGATTCGCTTTTGACGCCCTCGATCCCCCCTTTTCAATACTCGACAATAGGTTATTAATGCACAAATCGTGCAAACCTGCGGTTGTCGAGCAATTTCATTCATTCAATGCTTCCTGCATTTCCTGCAGGATCATATCGGCCGCCAAAGCAGGATCGGCCGCCGCAGAGATCGGCCGTCCGATCACCAGATAATCGGCCCCGGACCGCAGGGCATCACCCGGGGTCGTGACGCGTTTCTGGTCATCCTGAGAGGCGAATGTCGGTCGGACACCGGGCGTGACGATCAGGAAATCGTCACCACAGGCGTCACGAATCAGACCCACCTCCTTGGGCGACGCAACCACGCCATCCATACCGGCATCTTTGGCCAGCCTGGCGAGCTTGGGCACCATCACCTGAATAGGTCGATCGATACCGACCCTGCGCAAGGTCTCTTCGGTTGACGAGGTGAGAATTGTCACCGCCAACAGGATCGGGCGGTCCGGGTTGCCGCGTGGACTGACTCTGTCGATTTCTGCTACCAGCTTTGCCATCATTTCAAAGCCGCCCAGGGCATGCACGTTGAACATCCTGACTCCCAGCCGCTGGGCCTCAAGACCGGCCATGGCAACGGTATTCGGGATGTCATGATATTTCAGGTCAAGGAACACATCACAGCCACCATCCTGGACCAGACGGACAACCTCGGGGCCACACCGAGTAAAGAGCTGCTTGCCGATCTTGAAAACACCGACCTGCCCCTGCAGTTTTGCCACCCAGTTGCGGGCGTCTTCAAGGTTGTCAACATCGAGAGCGAAGATCAATCTTTGCTTGGCACTATTCATCACGGTTTCCTATCAGGTCCCGGACGCGTTGTGAGACGTCCTGAACGCGTTTGATCAATTCGGCAGAGTCCGCGGCACCGAGTTCTCGGCGCGCGGCAATGCATTCCATGTAGACCAACTCGCTGAGAGCCTCAGAGAGCAGGCGCAGCTTGTCTCCTTCCTCGAGGCCAGCCAGGTTGGCAAGGATCCGGCCGCCATCGATCGAGCCGTCTTCCTTGAGTACGGTCTGCCTGAACACGTACGAGAAAGGTTGCGGCAGGTCGCGCAGGAATCGTGAAATTTCTTCACGGAACCGCGGGTTCTTCGCCGAGACGACGCCGTGCATGGCCACAAGGACACCGTTGAAGATCTTGACCACTTCACCGAGGACCCCTTCGACGGCCACAGTCGGAGCATCTTCCATAGTCACCACGCCGCGTTCAACCAGTTGGCTGAGCAGTCGAAGAGCGTCGAATTCACCGGATCCGGAACGACGCAGCAGTTCACTAACATCACCGACCCCCGAATGAACCAGGGCGACCATTCTCTGGGATATACTGTCGAGATCATTGGGCATCTTGCCGGTGGCCACCGGCATGGCATCAAGCGATTTGACCTGCTGAATATACAAGGCCCGTTCATCAACCCGTCGTAAACCTTCCATGATCAGATTCTGGGTGGTCATGGAAAGGCGGACGATCTTGTCCTCATCCAATTTGACATTGGTGTACACATAAGAGCCTTCGTGGAAGGCGAACAGGTTGTAGGTGATCGTTTCCACCTGGTTTTTGGTCGCGGCCCAGAGGTCCTGGGAAGTGATGATCCCCTGGTCAGCGAGGATTTTGCCGAGGGGAATTTCGCCGTTGGCAAACTGACGGGCGCCCTGCAGTATATCCCGGTCGAATTTACCGAGTTTGTAAAGTATTTCGCCTATCTCCTCTTCCAAAAATGTGCTTGTGGCATAGACGATCTCGCCATTCTGGAAATAAAGCTCTTTGCTGCCTCCGGGCAGGGTGAACTGCAGCAAACCGGACTTGCGGAACATGTTGAAAAACGAGAGCAGGTCAACAATCCCGATGTCCCCGACCAGGCCGGTCATCAGTACCTTGTCGGCATTTGTCGCAGACTCAAGCAACAGATGCTGAACGGAACAGGATGACAACCTCAATGGCTGGTCTCCCATCAATTTTAAAACATTCGACGGCAGTTGCAGCTTGCCACCTTTTTCGATCCTTACTTCGCTCACGTCTTTATCCCCCCAGTGAAGCAAAGAGGGCGGCGCGAACCTGTGTCGCAATCGTTGCCGCGGCACCATCGACCGGCAGCATGGACTTCTCACCAGTCTGTCGATCCTGCAATTCGAAGGACTGTTCTTTCAGCCCCCGTGCACCGACAGTGACGCGCAATGGGATGCCAAGCAGTTCGGCATCCTTGAATTTGCTCCCCGGGCGTTCATCACGATCGTCGAGCAAGACCTCCAGGCCTTCGGCAACCAGCTGATCATACAGTGCCTCGCCTGCACCCATGACAGTCTCATCATTCGGGTTGAGCAGGGTGACAATCACCTGGAAGGGCGCCAGCGGCATCGGCCAGATAATGCCGTTCTCGTCGTGATTCTGCTCGATTGCGGCAGCCGCGGTCCGGCCGATACCGATACCGTAACAACCCATAATCAGGATTCGTTCCTTGCCCTGGTCGTCGAGCACCGTGGCATGCATTTTATCCGAGTACTTGGTGCCGAGCTTGAAGACATGACCGACTTCGATGCCGCGCCAGGACTCCAGCTGGCCCTCGCAGCGAGGACAGGGGTCACCTGCCATAGCTTCACGCAGGTCGACAAACGCCTCAACCTGGAAATCCCGGCCGTGATTGGCACCGGTCAGGTGGAAATTCTCCTCGTTGGCGCCGAGGCCGAAGTCACTCATGATCGCCAGTTCCTGGTCAGCCAGTACTCGGCAGGTCAAACCGATTGGTCCGGAGAACCCGCTTGGTGCTCCGGTCAGCTTCCTGACCAAGGCTTCATCGGCCATCTGCAGGTGATTACAGTCGAGGAAGTTGCACAGTTTGACTTCATTGAGCTTGTGATCTCCACGCAGCAGCACGGCGACGTTCTCTTCACGCTCATTCTGCAGCATCAGTGTCTTGACCATCTTCTGCGGATTTTCATTGAGGAACGCGGCGACATCTTCAATACTTTTCAGATTTGGTGTCGCGACCTTGCCCAGCTCCATGGCCGGGGCTGGGGCCTCTCCGTTCGGGGCGCGCAGTTCGGCTTTTTCGACATTCGCCGCGTAATCACAGCAGTTGCAGGAGACAATAGCGTCCTCGCCGGTCTCGGCAAGGACCATGAATTCATGGGAGAAGCTGCCGCCGATCGCTCCGGAGTCCGCCTCGACTGCACGGAACTTCAACCCGCAGCGCTCGAATATCCGCCGATAGGCGTCATACATCTTTTTGTACGAGACATCTGCGCCGGCGTCATCGACATCGAAGGAGTAGGCGTCTTTCATGATGAATTCCCGGCCGCGCATCAGGCCGAAGCGCGGGCGGATCTCGTCACGGAACTTGGTCTGGATCTGGTAGAGATTCAGCGGCAGCTGGCGATAGGAGTTCACCGTGCCGCGGACTATTTCCGTGACCACTTCTTCGTGGGTGGGCCCGATGCAGAAATCGGTCTCCTTGCTGTCCTTGAAACGCAGCAGTTCCTTGCCATACTCCTGCCAGCGCCCCGATTGCTGCCACAGGTCGGCGGGGTTGACTGCCGGCATCAGCAGTTCTATGGCTCCTGCCCGGTTCATCTCTTCGCGAACGATATTCTCAACCTTGCGGATCGCCCGCAGACCATAAGGCAGGTAGTCATAAACACCCGCCGCCACCTTGCGGATCATACCGGCCCGAGCCATTAACTGATGGCTGACAACTTCAGCATCTCCGGGAGTTTCTTTCAATGTTGGCAAAAAATACTGGGAATAACGCATCGGTAAACCTCTGAATAAGATGATAAACCTCTCACAGTTTGATTAAAGAGGGCCTTTGAAATTAGCTTATTTCCAGGGGGATTGCAAGGAGTGATGCGGGCTCAGAGCCTACGATCTTCGGCCAGCGATAAAGCTTCTTCAACGAGGGCATCGGCAAGCTCTGACTGCGGCACCTTGCGCACCACTTCACCTTTGCGAAACAACAGGCCCTGCCCCTTGCCGCCGGCGATGCCGAGGTCCGCCTCGCGTGCTTCGCCAGGACCATTGACGACACAGCCCATAACGGCGATCGATATGCGCACCGGCAGGTCGTGCAAGCGCTGCTCGACCTCCTCGGCAATCTTTATCAGGTTTATTTCGCAGCGGCCGCAGGTCGGACAACTGATAAAGACCGGGCCGCGTTCGCGCAACTCGAGACTTTTCAGGATCTCCCAGCCGACCCGTACCTCTTCGACAGGGTCGCCGGTGAGCGAAACCCGCAGCGTGTCACCGATCCCGTCGTAGAGTAGCGCTCCGAGGCCCACGGCGCTCTTGATTGTGCCGCTCCAGGTCGTGCCAGCCTCGGTGATCCCGATGTGCATCGGGTAATCGACCTGGTCGGCGAGCAGGCGGTAGGCCACGACTGTGCGCTGTACATCAGAGGCCTTGAGGCTGACCTTGATCTCGCGGTAATTTAAATCTTCCAGGATGCGGATATGGGAGAGCGCGCTGGCCACCATCGCTTCGGCCGTGGGGTGACCATACTTTTCCAGAAGCTCTTTTTCCAGGGAGCCGGCATTCACACCGATTCGGATCGGCACCGCCCGTTCGGCACATGCCTTGACGACCTCTTCAACCTTCCAGCGCTCACCGATATTGCCGGGATTGAGCCGCAAACCGGCAACCCCCGCGTCGAGTGACATCAGCGCCAGGCGATAATCGAAATGGATGTCGGCGACCATCGGCAGCCGGCTCTGCTTGCAAATCTTCTTAAAGGCCTCCGCTGCCGCCTGATCGGGCACAGCACAACGCACGATTTCACAACCGGCCTGAGCCAATGCCTCAATCTGTGCGCAGCTAGCGGCAACATCGCGGGTATCGGTATTGCACATCGACTGCACCGAGATCGGAGCGTCACCGCCAACCGCCACATTGCCAACCTGGATTTTGCGTGTCCGACGTCTCAAGTAGCCATCCCAGTTTCTGATGCTTCTTTCTGCAAACAGATCAGCACGTAAAAACCCTGTCAAAACAGTTAACGCAAAGCAAGGTACTGCAAGCTAGATGAAAGGCGCCAAGGGATAAAATCTTCTGAAATTTTTTCTCTTGGCGTCCTTTGCGTGTTTGCGTCAAAAAAGGATCCAGCTGCTGATAAAGATTTTCGAGTTTACGGACGTATCTCACTGCATGTCAAGCAGAGCCTGCTTGCCAACATGAAGATTTCCATATATAGTGTGGCAAATCTTTAATCTGAGGAATTTTATGAAGACCATCGACTGTCGCGGCCAGCAGTGTCCGCAGCCGGTTATCCAGACCCGCAAGCTGATGCTGGAAGAACCCGGCAGCATATTGGAGGTCCTGGTTGACGACCAGGCCTGCCAGGACAATGTTTCTCGCCTGGCGACGACCATGGGTTACAATATCGAAGTTCAAGAATCCGGCGCAGCGACCCGGCTCGAACTGAGCCCGGGGAAGAAGCCGGAACAGAAAGGGTCTACCGTATCTGCAACCGGTCCGAGGATTATCTTCATCGGTTCTGACCAGATGGGGTCCGGCGACCCCGAACTCGGCCGGATCCTGATGAAAAATTTTATCTTCACCCTGACCGAAGCGGATCTCGTCCCCGACGCCATTTACCTTGTCAACAGTGGTGTCAGGATGACAATCTCTGGCTCCGAGTTCCTCGAACCCCTTGAGGAACTGGCCAATCGCGGTGTCGACATCGCATCATGCGGTCTTTGCCTGGAGTTTTTTGACGCCAAGGACGCGCTGGCCGTCGGCAGGACCTCAAACATGCTGGAGTTGGTCAACGCCCTGGAAGGGGCTGGCAACATCATTAGATTGTAAATTATAAGGGAGTAGTTCGTAGCCTGGTGGCGCGCTCGGTCTTCAAAACCGATGGGGGGCGTATCCCGTCCCTGGTGGGTTCGATTCCCATCTACTCCCGCCAATTATAAAAAGCAGGATGAAACGGACTTATGCTCAACCCGAAACAACATAAAGCCTACTGCGACTTTTATGACTCTGTCCGTAACACGGAGCATCTTGATCCTCGCACTGTCGCCATGATAGGACTGGCAGCCGCCATGGCCCGGGAGTGCCAGCCATGAATCGAGCACTACCTTGGCGTGGCCAGGGATCAAAACATTACAGACAAAGAAGTTGGCGCCATCCAGGGGATCGTCATGGCTGTCTCGGCCGGCAAGATCAACACCCTGATGCGCGAATTCACCTCTCCCTCGCGGGACTGACCCATACCCTTAAATTTCCTGCTGTAATCTCTTCGGAGGTGCCTCATGTCTGATCGCCGTGCCCTCCTGCGCACTCTCCCTGCTATTGATAAACTTCTGGCGACCACTCTTCTGAAGGAGTTGGCGAAGGACCAGCCCCACCTTCTGATCGTCGAAGCGGCTCAGCAGACCGTGGATTACCTGCGGTGTCAATTGCTGAACGAAAAGGCCGCCCTGCCCGTTCTCGACCCGGAAACCGTCGCCGCACAGGTATGCGCCAGGGTCGCCGAGCTGGCCACCCCGTCACTGCGCAAGGTGATCAATGTCACCGGCACGCTGCTGCACACCAACCTAGGTCGTGCACCGCTCTGCTGCGATGCGCTGCAGGCCATCACCAGTGTCGCCCGGGGCTATTCGAATCTGGAATACGACCTGAACGCGGGACAGCGCGGCAAACGCTTCACCCACGTCGAGGAGTTGATCTGCAAGCTGACTGGCGGAGAAGCGGCGACCGTGGTCAATAACAATGCCGGCGCCGTGATGCTTTGCCTTGCCGCGTTGGCCGGCGGACGCAGTGCCCTGGTCTCACGTGGAGAGCTGATTGAGATCGGCGGCTCCTTCCGCATCCCCGACATCATGGCCGCCAGCGGCGTCAAGCTGGTTGAAGTCGGCACCACCAACAAGACCCATCTTAAGGATTACGCAGAGACCATCAACGCAGAAACCGCCTTGATCCTCAAGGTCCACACCAGCAACTATCGCATCCTCGGTTTCACCGAAGCAGTTAGTGGCGAAGCACTGGCAGAGCTTGCTCATCAACATGATATTCCGGTGCTCGAAGATCTCGGCAGCGGCCTGTTGATCGACCTGACTGCCTACGGCCTGCCGAAAGAGCCGACCGTGCGTGAAGCCCTGAAAACCGGCATCGACCTGGTCACTTTCAGTGGCGACAAGCTGCTGGGCGGTCCCCAGGCAGGCATCATTGTCGGCACCCGGAAAGTTATCGACAAAGTCCGCAAGCACCCGATGGCGCGGGCCCTGCGTATCGACAAACTGACCCTTGCCGCTCTTGAAGCGACCCTGCGGCTTTACCTCGACCCGCAAAAAGCCCTTAATGAAATTCCAACTCTACGAATGCTCTCAATTTCAAATCAAGAACTGCAAAAGAGGTGCGAGAAGCTGCTGCCAAAGCTTCAGGATGCGCTCGGCGACACGGCCGAACTCAACCTGTGCGAAGCCAGCGCAACCGTCGGTGGCGGCGCGCTGCCCCTTGCCGAACTGCCGGGCGGGGTGATTTGCCTGGTTTCGAAAAAAATCTCCCTGAATGAGATGACCAACCGGCTGCGTCGCTGCGACCCACCGGTGGTTGGCCGCATTCAGGATAATCAGTTTATCATCGATCCGCGCACGCTGAACAACGAAGATGAGCAGTCCCTGCTGCAGGCGTTAAGAGAGGTTTTGATTTAGTGGGCACGACCTTTTAACGCGAAGGCGCAAAGGCACCAGGACACGAAGCAATAACCGCTAAAATGCTGCAAACGGTAGGCATGTCTTGCGTATCGAATAGACTTAACCCGAAAGCAAGGACGTTTTGGTGTCTTCGTGTCTTTCGTGGCAAACATCACCTTTTTATTGCTATACGGCCGAATAATTTTTGATTTTAAACAATATTTTTTCCTTCTTTACGCCTTTGCGTTAAACGTTTTTTGAACTTAACAGGTAGAACATGAGCAACTCAAATCGCTATCACATCATCGGCACAGCCGGACACGTTGACCACGGCAAGACGGTCCTGATCAACAAGCTCACCGGCATCAACACCGACCGCCTCAAGGAAGAGCAGGAGCGCGGTATTTCTATTGACCTGGGATTTGCGCCTTTCAAGCTGGCCGACGGCAGCATGGTCGGCGTGGTCGACGTACCGGGCCATGAAAAGTTCATCCATAACATGCTTGCCGGTATCGGCGGCATCGACCTGGTCCTGCTGGTCGTCGATGTTAACGAAGGGGTCATGCCGCAGACTCGGGAACATCTGCAGATCCTGCAATTGCTGCAAATCCCGCGCGGTATCCTGGTTCTGACCAAGTGTGACCTGGCCGAAGAAGACTGGATCGATATCGTCGAAGAGGAGGTCCGCGAAACGTTGGCCGGAACTTTTCTTGAAAAGGCACCCTGCTGCCGCGTTTCTGCGATAAAGGGTGACGGAATCGACAACCTGCAGCAAACCATTCAGGAAATTCTCAAAGAGCTGCCGCCGCGCGACGAAGACGGACCAACCCGTCTGCCGATCGACCGGCACTTCACGATCAGCGGGTTCGGTACGGTGGTCACCGGCACCCTGCTGTCGGGCCGCGTCAAGGTCGGCGACACCGTCGAAGTCATGCCTCCCGGTGAGGCAGTGCGTGTGCGCGAAGTCCAGGTCCACGGTGAAAAGGCTGAAGTTGCCAGGGCGGGTCAACGGGTCGCCCTCAACCTGGCCGGCCTGGAACGAAGCGAGCTGGTCCGCGGTGCGGTTGTCGCCACGCCGGGCTTCTTCACCATGACGGAGCGTTTCGACGCCCGGATCAACCTGCTCGCTGAAGCATCTCGCGCGCTCAAGTTCCGCGATCCGGTCCACCTGCACATGGGGACCGCTAAGGTGACCGCCAGGATCGCCCTGCTCGACCGTGACGAAATGAAGCCGGGCGAAAGCGTGCTGGCGCAGGTTCATCTCGACAGCCCGCTGGTCGCCCATCGCCAGGACCGCTTCATTATGCGTTCCTATTCACCGATGGCCACGATTGGCGGCGGCCAGATCATTGATCCAGCTCCTAAAAAACACAAACGTTTCCGCGACGAAGTCATGCAGGCACTGAAAGAGCTCGAATCAGGTGAAGGCTCGTTCATTGTGCAGAAAATTGCCGAACTTGGCTGCGTCAAGCTCAAGGAACTGGAGCAGGCTTCCGGTCTGGGTCGCGACCGCATCTCCACTCTCCTTGACAGCCTCGCCGCAGCCGACCAGGTCCGTCGGATCGGCGACCAATGGGTGACATCGGAAACCGCCCGGGCCTGGCAACGGGTCCTGGTTGACGCAGTGGACAATCATCATCGCGACTACGCCCTGCAGCCCGGCATGCCGCACGCAACCCTGAAAGCTGCGCTACCGACCAAGGTCGCACCGAAAGCCTTCGAGGAACTCCTGGCAGAGTTGGTAACAGATGGCCAGCTGGCCCAGCGAGGGGAATGGATCGCGCGGCGTGATTTCTCCCCCAAACCGACGGACATACAGGAACAGCTCCTGAAAAAGCTGGAAAAGGTCTACCGGGACGCAGGTGTCGAAGCAAAGGGTCGGGTCGACATGCTGACCCTGGCCGGGACTCCTGAAAACCAGGTCGACTCACTGCTCGCGTTCCTCTTTGCCAACGGCACCCTGGTGCGCCTCAACGATGATACGTTCATGCACAAGGAAGCTTACGGGAAGGCGCTGCACGCTCTCAAAGAGCACTTCGCCGGCAAAGAGACCCTGACCCTGGCCGAATTCCGCGACCGGATCGGCAGCGCCCGCAAGCAGACCCAGGCGATCCTGGAACTTTTCGACAGTTTGAAATACACCATGCGTAAAGGCGACGAACGGGTTGCCTGGCAATTACCAGAATAGAATTGCGAAGCGGGAGACGCGAGCTGCGATAAAGATTATTCGCGCTTCGCACTTCCCAACTCGCGCTTCATGGAGTGAAACGACATGAGCGTAAAGCTGTCACACCTGTCCAAAACCAGCGGTTGAGCCGCCAAGATGGCCCCCGGGCCATTGGCGCAGGTGCTGCGCCAGCTGCCGACCGTTAAGGACCCGAACCTCCTGACCGCCGCGATCCCCTTCGCCGACGCCGGGGTTTACAAGATTGCCGAGGACTGCGCCCTGGTGCAGTCGGTGGATTTTTTTACGCCAATCGTCGACGATCCGGGCACCTACGGCCGGATCGCCGCGGCCAACGCGCTGTCCGACATCTATGCCATGGGCGGCAGGCCGCTGACGGTCATGAACCTGGTCGGCTTTCCCGCCTGCCTGGAGCATGATGTGCTGGTCGAAATCCTCAAAGGTGGTGCCGAAAAGGTTCAGGAAGCCGGTGCAGTGATTGTCGGCGGTCACACCGTTGAAGATGACGAGCCGAAATACGGCCTCGCGGTAACCGGCCTGGTCGACCCTGCCAAACTGGTCACCACGGCCGGCGCTCAACCGGGTGACGGGCTGGTCCTGACCAAGCCGCTTGGCACCGGCATCCTGGCAACCGCGCTGAAAGGCGAAGTGATCAAGGAAGAGCAGATGGCGGATGCCATCCGCAACATGGAAATGCTTAACAAAACTGCCTCGGAGATCATGCTGCAGGTCGGCGTCAACGCCTGCACCGACATCACCGGTTTCGCCCTGCTCGGCCATGCCCTGGAACTCGCCGAGGCCAGTAAGGTCGGTATCGAAATCGATACGTCGGCCCTGCACATCTATCCACAGGTCATGGAACTGGCCGCGATCGGCCTGATCCCGTTGGGCAGCTACCGCAACCGCGAAAACTACCTGCCGAACGTCATCAATCGCGAACAGCTTGCCCCAGAGATCGTCGATATCCTTGCCGATCCGCAGACCTCGGGGGGGCTATTGATTGTGGTACCGGCAGAGAGAATCGGGCAACTGACCAGGCAACTCAAAGCGGGCGGTTGCGACGCTTTCGAGATTGGCCGCGTGTCTTCAGATCATCCTGGCAAGATGATTGTCAAATAACAGCTCCTAAAGACCTGCTTGGTAACAACACCGTCAAAAATTCTTTTATTCTTGAGATGGTTTGGGGACAAACTAGTCGCAGCGCCCTGACCAAGTCATCTAACCCTGAAACGGAGGCACGCATGAATAGGATTCTGACATTACTCTGTATCGTTCTGGCACTGGCTATGAACGGTTGAGCAACAACCGGTGGAAACAGCAAAGCCGAGAAACGCCAGGCGATCCTCAAAATGAAGGATGAAGCCCTGTCCGACCTCTACAAGATAAGACCGGACGTCAGAGGCCAAATTGCCAGTGCTCCTGGGTATGCGGTTTTCAGCAACGCCAATGTTTATCTGATTTTTGCCAGCATCGGCGGCGGTCATGGCGTGGTAAAAAACAACCAGACACGAAATTATACTTATATGAAAATGGGTGAAGTCGGCGTTGGCCTTGGGCTTGGGGCGAAAGACTTTCGAGGAATCTTTGTCTACCACAACACTGAGACCATGAATCGCTTTATATGAAGAGGGATGGGCATTCGGCGGACAAGCCGACGCTGCAACCAAAGCCAGCGACAAGGGGGCTGCCATCGGTGGAGAGGTTACCGTCGACAACATCACCATATACCAGCTGACAGAGACCGGGTTGGCTCTTCAGGCAACGATCAAGGGAACGAAATACTGGAAGGACGATTCGTTGAATTAGCATATTCAGAGTCAGGACACACCCTTCCCGGCGATGCAGGCTGTTCAGATATTTTAGGCCTGTCTTCTGATTCAACTGTTTGCTGTTCCGGTATCAACCTTTACAGACATTAACTGGCTGCCTGGAATCCACTGTTGAAGCAAGCCAAAGATTTGGGCTGGATGAATTTTCAAAACCGGATTTTACCGTTTAATCTTAAACACCAGGATCAGCAAAAATCTTGAATTCAGTCAATACCGCACCCTGCAAACGATGCAGGAGTATTTATTTGACAAAAATAGTGCCTTCTTGTTCGAGTCTCCCTGTTAAGCTTGAGTTTCTGGCAGCTTAAATCTGAGTCCATGATAGGGCCAATTTTATCTTTTCTCTGGATCAATCACCAAGGTACGGTAACATTTATCACGACGGACCCGTCAAATATCCTTGTCATTTGCTGTGTCGGAGACAAAAAAGATGGCCATTTCAAGTCATTTTGTATTTGCTGAATTGATCTTAAAAAACAAATAAGGGAATTAAATGACAAATAAAACAGGCGGACTCTACATCGCCCTGTTAAGTATTCACGGCTTGATTCGTTGGCACAATCTCGAACTGGGGCGCGATGCAGATACCGGTGGACAAACGCTCTACGTGGTAGAGCTGGCCCAGGCGCTAGCCAAGCAACCCGGTATCGGCAAAGTTGACCTGATCACCCAGCGGGTGACGGATAAAAACCTCTCGGCTGACTATGCGAAGCCGATAGAAACACTCGCCGACAATCTTCGCATCATACGGATTGAAGCCGGTCCGGAGGAATACCTGGCTAAGGAAGACCTCTGGGATCATCTCGATTTTTTCACCGACAACCTGGCCAGCTTTTTTCGAGACAACAACTCTTTTCCGGACATTATTCACAGCCATTACGCCGACGCTGGTTACGTCGGCTCGCACCTAGCCAAGCAGCTGGGCATTCCGCTGATCCATACCGGCCATTCCCTCGGTCGCGTCAAACGTAGCCGTCTCATGGCGAGCGGACTAAACGCACAGGAGATCGAAAAACGCTTCAATATGAGCCGGAGGATTGAAGCAGAAGAACAGACCCTGGCAACCGCAGAACGCGTAATTACCAGCACTCACCAGGAAATTGCCGAGCAGTATGAGCTTTATGACCACTATCAGCCTGATCAGATGCGTGTTGTCCCACCGGGAACGAATCTCAAGCAATTCACGCCGCCGAACGGCGACGAATTACAGACATCCCTGTTCAAGGATTTGACCTGCCACCTGAAAGAACCGGACAAGCCAATTGTGTTGGCCCTGTCACGACCGGACCGGCGTAAAAACATCAGTGCACTGATAGATGCTTTCGGTCAGTCCCCGCAACTTCAGGAGCTGGCGAACCTGTTGATCATCGCCGGCAACCGTGACGACATCGATGATCTCGAAGAGGGCGCCCAAGAGGTCTTCCTGGAACTGCTGGTCACAATCGACCGCTACGATCTTTATG
>JAFDBW010000302.1 GCA_019313105.1 Deltaproteobacteria bacterium
CTTCTTTTGCCTACTTTTCTTGGCCGGCAAGAAAAGTAGGGCGCCTGCCGGGCGCAACCGGCAAACCATCAATCAATGCAAGTGGATGCAGGGGTTGCGGCCCCTGACGCCGCCTTACTTTCTTTGCTTGTGCGAAAGCAAGTAAGCAAAGAAACACACCCCAATGCCTTGCCCGCTACGCGGGTCCCCGGTGTCGAAAAGATGAACGTCGGCAGGGCGAAAACTCGGCTGACGCCTCAAACAGTTCGCCCTGCTGATCGACGTTATCATTCGTCACCGGCGGCGGCAACAGGGGAGGAAAGTCAAATGCAGGAACGACAAATGCAACAAATCAACCATCTGTTGCACTCGCTTCATAACCACATCACTTGACGGTTAAAAAAACAAGCCCCGCACGTGATGCGGGGCTTGTAAACAGCTGAGACTCCCCAATCGGAACCTCTATTTCTTCAGAGCAACTATCTCGGCAGCAATTTCCCTGCTCAGTGCCCCGAGGAGTTGGCTCTCCGCCTTGATCAGCGCAGCATAGCTCGCATCCTCGAGCGGTTGTCGATAGTCACTTTTCTTGCCGGCAAGGAAGTCCTTGCCTTTGCTATTGGAAATTGCCCAACGGGCGCTGAGAAACGCTTCTCCATCGATTGCACCATCGAAGCGGATGACATCGACCATCACCCGGTAGGTCGGTTTGAAATGCTGCAACCAGGGGAAGAAGCCGACCTTCTCGATGCCGAGCAGCTGTCCGAGGTTGTCTCCGAGGACGAAGGTGATGTCTTTTTCCAAAACCCCCGCCCAACGATGGAACTCGGCAAATTCATATCGGTTGCCCTGCTTCCGGGTGGCAATCTGCGAACGTTTCAGGCTGTCCGGAATCGAGACCGGGCCGACTCCCAGCTTGACCTCCGGAAGAGAGGTGAGTGCCTCTGTGTCCCCCATCTGTTCCATGGTCAACAGGCTGTAATAGTTGACCGTCGGTGCGCTGCGACTGATACATCCGGCAAGCAGAAGGACCGCCATGAAGACCAGGCACCATTGAAGGCTTTTCTGAGTTCTGTATCCGATCATTTCTTGTCTCCCTCCTTACCGAGAATCAACGCTTGCGGGTCACGTTCCAGGTACTCCAGCAGCGACCGGATCGACCTGATCGCCAATGCCAGTTCACTCGTCACCTGACGCGTGTTGTAGTTCAGCGCGGAATCTGGCCCCAGGGTTGATTCTATTCCTCTCAAGGTGTCCTGGAGCTGGTCAAGTGAAGCATTGACCTTCGGAATCGTTTCCTCGTTGACCTTGCCTGAAATATTCTTGACCTCTTTCAGGGTTGCGTTCAGCTCGGTAATGGTCGCCTGTAACTCCTGGCCGATTTTACCGAAAGGTATCTTTTCAACTTTCCCCAGGATATTCTCAACCCGCTGGACGATCTGCTCCAGCGGCGCCGGAACGGTCGGGAAGACCGTGTAACCGTTTACCTTCTCAAACGCCTCCTTAGGGGCATCAGAATAGAAGTCAAGGTCGACAAACATCTGGCCGGTCAACAGGTTCCCCTGTTTCAGTTGGGCCCTGAAACCTTTTTCGATGAGTTGTTTTGCGCGCAACTCCAGGTTGGAGCCTTCTTGGGTCTCCCTGACTTCGGCATTTTTTTCTGCACCTTCAACAATTTCGCCTGATTCTGTGACCACTATGTCCAGGCGCTCCGGTTCAAGTACGATCAGGACCGGGATCTTGAAATCCAGCTTTTGCTCGTCGAATTGCAGCTTGACACTGACCACCTCCCCCACCGGGATACCCTTGATTTCAACCGGTGCTCCAGGCAAGAGGCCCCGAACGCTCTGGTCGAAAAACATGACGTAATAGCGTTTCACATCGTAGGTTTCTTCCTTGCTGCTGTCCTTATCAGGATAAAGGCGGAATGTATGGTTCTTCTCCGCCGGTTCACCGGGGGGGTCGTGTTGCCGCAAGTCGAACGCCACCCCGCCGAGCATGATCGAGATAAGAGATTCTGTGTTCAGCTTGATACCGGTCGCATCCATGGTCATGTCGATGCCGCTGGCATTCCAGAACCGGCTGTTCTCTCGTACTTTTACATGAAACGGCGCGTTGACGAAGACCTTGATCAGAACCGATTCAGCCTGTTCATCGAAATCGTATCCCACCACCTGGCCGACCTTGATCCCGCGGTAATAGATCGGTGAACCGAGGTCGAGTGAGCCGAGCTCTCTTGACTGCAGGACGAAGTGTCGTCCAGGCATGCCCTCGGTCACGAGTGGCGTTTTTTCCAAACCCTTGAAGTGCCTGGTCTTTTCGCCTTCGGTTGTAGGGTTGACGCCGATGTAAGCGCCGGAAAGCAGAGTCCCTAGACCGGAAACCTTGCCCGCTGCGACGGTTGCACGAACCACCCAGAACTGGGTCTTGTCGGTCAGGTAAGGCTTGGCATCCGGCGACATCTCTGCACTGACAACGACGCCCGAGCGGTCTTCGTTCAAGTCGATTGCCGTGACCTTGCCGACCTCGACGTCCTTGTACTTGATCTTGGTCTTTCCTGCCTCTAGCCCTTCGGCAGTCTCGAAAGTGATGGTGATGACCGGCCCCTTTTCCGTCATCGCCTTGAAGGTCAGCCAGCCGCCGATTAGTAGGGCAATGATCGGCACCACCCAGATAATCGAGAAGCTGCGCTTGGTTTGCACCACGGCTTCCGGGGCCTGTTCAGCATGCTTCATTTCAGAGTTCCCGTCACTCATGTTTCTCCCCCACAACGTCCCAGATCAACCGCGGGTCGAAGCTTTCCGCGGCGACCATGGTCGTCACAACGACCAAAGCAAAATAAAGGGCTGCCGGGCCGGCTTCGATATCTGCCAGGAAACCGAGTTTGACCAGGGCAACCAGGATGGTCACAACGTAGATGTCGAGCATCGACCAGCGGCCGATCGCTTCCGTGAACCGGTATAGCCGGGTCAGGTCTTTGGGTTGTTTGACCAATTTGAACTGCACTGCAAGCAGCAGGTAGATCAGGATGATAAATTTAAGAAAAGGCACGAAGACGCTCGCGGTAAAAATGACCAGGGCGATTTCCCAGGAACCATGCTGCATGAAATAAATCACACCGCTCATGATAGTATCGGCCGATACCGTACCCACGGCTGAAGTGATCGTCATCGGCAGGACATTTGCTGGGATGTAGAACACCATGGCGGCAATTACCAGAGCCCAGGTTCGCGCGATGCTGTTCGGTTTGCGTTGGTGTAGTTCTTCGCCACAGCGAGGGCAGTAAGTGATGCCATGATCCAAAGCTTGCGGCTTGCGGCTGAGCAGGTGGCAGGCACTACAACTGACCAGACCGAGCCGCAGGGCCGATGTGCGAGCCGGTTTCACGAGCCCCCCTCCAGTCTCTCCCAGACCATATGTGAATCAACTGAGGCAAGCGCAAAATTCAGGACGAAGATCAGTAGACCAAAAGCGATCACGGCCAAGCCGGGGATGATGGTTGCCATCTTGCCCAGTTTGACGATGGAGACCAGGATGCCGAGCATGTAAATCTCCATCATGCTCCAAGGCTTGACATGTTTGAAGAGTCGAAAGACGGGCATCGCATATTGAACCCTTACGTTCAGTTTCAAAGGGACAAATATGTAGAGCAGGCCGAGCATCTGGATCAGCGGGATCAGAACGCAGGTCAGAAAGACCAGGGTTGCGAGCGGGATAATGCCTTGTTCGAAGAGCAGCTGAATCCCCGTGAGGAGGCCTGTCTCGTTGAAAATCGGACCATTCTTCATAGCCAGAAACGGGAAGCTGACAGCAACAACGTAGAGCACCAGCCCGGCGAAGGTCCATGCCAGGGTGCGGTCAATACTGTTGGCCTGGGCCCGGAACAGCACCGCATTGCAGCGCACGCAACGCGCTGTCGCCCGTGCCGGCATCGGCGGGATATCGTGGACCAGGTCGCATTCGTGGCAGGCAATCCGATGCATCTTGTGATCAAATCCGTCCGAGTGTGTGGAGAGTGATTCCAGATAATAATATGCTGAAATCGCTATTATAAACAACGAATTAAGTGGGAAATAGGCTTAATCCCCTATCGCCAGGGTGCGGCCACTATAACCGTAGCTCCTGATCGCGTTGTACGCCCCGAGCGAGTTGAGCACAGCAGAGTGCGTGGTCGTTTCATTGTATGCCCTAAAAAAAACCTCTTTCCATTTCGGGTGGCCAGTCTTCTTCAGGCGATCTTCGTTGATCAGGATGGTGAAATGTACGGTGCCAACCAGGTCGTTCGCCAGGCCTTCCTGTTCCTGGATCATGGTTGCCAGCACCGATCGCACTCCGTAGGTTTCAACCGGGTGATCGAGCCAGGGATAATCCTGCGCATTTATGGTGCTATAGAGATAGAACTCCGCAGCTTTTTTGGTGCGCGGCAACGGGACCAGGTCGAGGCCGGTCTGCTCGGATAAAAGCTTGAGAGGTTTGCCCGCAGTAATCACCACCAGGTCAAGCGCCCCGGTTTTGAGGTCGCTGAGAGCCTCTTCATAGCTGCTGTGGACATATTTGAACTGTTTGCCGTAAAACTCCGCGATGACATCAGCGGACAAGCATGAACCGCTGTTTTCTAGGCCGCACCCGACCACAAACTTCTCCTCGGTATTGAAATCGAGAGGCCTCTCCTTGGCCTTGATAACGTGGATCTCCTCGTGGTAGAGAGGCATCACCACCTTGATTTCGTCGCGGATATCCAGGGTCGTGTTCTGGTAGAGGTTGCGTGCCGCCTTGATGTAGGCGTCGAGCTGGAAGATTGCAAACTCGGTGTCATTGTTGAAAAGGGCGATGATATTCTCCCATGATCCTGCCGAGGGCATGACCTGAAGATTGATTCCGACCTTGTCGGTTTCATGGGCAATCTCGCGACCTATCTCGTAATAGGTCCCCTGTTCGTCGCCGGTCATCAGGCGTAAATCGACCGCGAAGCCTGACCCGGCGACAAACCCTGATATCAGCAACGATGTGAGGACAACCTGTATCGCTTTCTTCACCCTTGACTCCTTGGAAAAGGCCGATGAACAAAATCCGGCCGATGGCTTTTCGCTCATGATGGTGGATCCGGACCCGGTTTGATCTACGGCACCGGGTAATCTGGTCGGGTCGCTCTGTCCTGCACTTCTGCGACAGGCGCCGCCAGTTTGAGGATCAGGTAGCCGGCGATGCCGGCGATCAGGGACCCGGCAAGTATCCCCATCCGGTGAGTGAGAAGGTAGGTCTCGGCATCACCGCCGGTATGCTCAAAGGCCAATCCACCGATGAACAGGCTCATGGTAAAGCCGATCCCGCAGAGTGCCGCGACACCCAACAGGTGCCGGGCCGATGCGCCGTGGGGCATCTGCGCCCACCCCATCTTTATTGCCGCGATGGAAATGCCATAGCTCCCGACCAGCTTGCCGATTACCAGGCCGAGCATGATCCCCAGCGGCACAGCGTGGAACAGGTCGCCGAATGACATGTCGGCAAAAGGGATCCCGGCGTTGGCAAAAGCAAACACCGGCAGGATTAGGAAGCTGACCCAGGGATGCAGGTCATGTTCGAGGTACTCGAGGGGAGATTCGTCTGGATTCTTGGGATTCTTCAACGGGATGGCAAAGGCCAGGGCAACCCCGGCCAGGGTCGCATGAACTCCCGACTTGAGAACGAAGATCCAGAGCAGCGCGCCCAGCCACATGTAAGGAGTGATGCTCATGACCTTCATGCGGTTCAGGATCACCAGCGCCACCAGGCAGAGCGCTGCCAGCATCAGCATGCTGTTGGAGAGGTCACCAGAATAGAACAGGGCGATAATGATTATGGCGCCGAGGTCATCCATGATCGCTAGGGCGAGCAGGAAAATCTTCAGTGAGGTAGGAACCCGGTCACCGGCCAAGGCCAGGATTCCCAGGGCGAAAGCGATGTCCGTTGCCGCCGGAATCGCCCAGCCGTTGAGAGCGGTGCTGTCACCAAGGTTGATTATGCTGTAGATAATCGCCGGAGCCAGCATGCCGCCGATCGCCGCGATCCCCGGCAAGGCGATCTGCGCACGGCTGGAGAGCTGCCCGACCAGCACTTCACGTTTGACCTCGAGGCCGATCAACAGAAAGAAGATTGCCATCAAACCGTCGTTGATCCAGAGCAGCAAGGGTTTGGCGATATGAATTTGGCGCCCGAGGCGGATTTCAATGGGGGTGTCCAGGAAATAGTTGTAGAGAACCTCTAACTGTGTGTTTGCAAACAGCATCGCCAGGCCGGTGGCGATCATCAGCAAGACACCGACCGCCGAGTCTTTCTTAAGAAAAGTTTTAAATGCTGATGTCATGGTGTTCGCTCCAAAGGTTTTGATGGCGTGGCTCATACCAGTATCTGTGCCAGTATTAAAGCTATCAAACCAGAACAGTGAGCGCAACCGCAAAGCCGGATTTACCGGTTGATTCGTTCTGTATTCAGCATTAACATGATGCAGTAACAGCCCGGTTAGATGATAAGCTGGAAAATTTGGAATAATAAGTTAGAGTTACTGACAAAATCCTTTTTTAAAAAATGGAAGCCATTATGACGATTAACCGTATTGCTTTTTTGGTCCTGATTGCCACAGGAATGGTTCTGGGGGCATGTTCCAGCACCATGATTACAGGTTCCTGGAAAAACCCTGATTTTACCGGCAGGGTCGAGAAGATCTATGTGGTCGGGATTGCCAAGCAGGAGACCACTCGACGCATTTTCGAAGACGGCTTCAGCAAGCAGCTGGCGACGTTAGGAGCGACCGGGATACCAAGCTACGGTGACCTGAAGATAAATGACGAGACCGACC
>JAFDBW010000303.1 GCA_019313105.1 Deltaproteobacteria bacterium
GCCGTCACCAGAAGGAGCATCTTGACCAGACCTGTCACAAGAATGCGCCGGTTGACGGGATTTGTATTGCCCTCGACGCAGGTGCACGCTTCCTGGCCCGCCGGGGCTTCATGGAGGAAAAGAGCACCGACGAGCTGCTCGCCATCCTCGACACCGCCCGCAGCTACAACCTGACCCATGTCACCGATAATATCCGCGAGAAACCGTCTTTTATCTGCAACTGCTGCTCATGCTGCTGCGAGCTGATGGCCGGCATCCAGATGGGGTTTCCCGAGGGCGTCGCCAAGACCCCCTTTCTGGCCAAAGTTGATCAAGAATCCTGCACTCTGTGCGGCAAATGCATCAAGGCATGCAACGTGGCTGGGATCGTCCCGGCAAAGGCAGCGCGGACCGCCCGGATCGATGACAGGGTCTGTTTGGGGTGCGGGGCCTGCCTTGACGTCTGCCCGGAAGGCGCCCTGCAACTGGTCGAACGAGACAGACGGCCGAAGCCTCCCCGTAACAAGGGGCTGATGTTCATTCGGATTTTGAAAGAAAAGCAACGCCTGATGCCGATCGTCAAGGCAGAGGTGGCGAAAAACCTGAAACAGCTGGTCAGGAGATAAATGCCGGGCTTGAGTTCCGGCCCGGTAGTGTTTAAATATTCAAAGGAGATACTGTGCGCTTTCTGCTTTACAATATACGTTATGCGACCGGTCCACGGATGCATCATTACATGCGTTCGTCGCTCGACAACCTGGACCGGATTGCCGATTTCATCCGCGGACTGGAGCCGGACCTGATCGGTCTGGTCGAGGTCGACCACGGCTCATACAGAAGCGGCGGCAAGAACCAGGTCGAGACTCTGGCCGCATCGCTGGGGCATTATCATTCCCACTCAATCAAGTACGGCCTAAATTCGTTCTGGCGCCGTGTTCCGGTCCTGAAAACCCAGGGCAACGCCTTCCTGGCAAGAGACCGGATCCGCAACGAAACTTTCCATTATTTCAAGCGGGGCATGAAGCGCCTGGTCATCGAACTCGAGCTCGAGCACATGGTGGTCTACCTGGTCCACCTGTCTCTCGGCGCCAAGGCCAGGCACGATCAGCTGGGCGACCTCTACAGCATGGTCAAGAATTCCAGCAAGCCCTGCGTGGTTGCCGGGGATTTCAACATGCTCTGGGGGGAACGGGAGATAGACCTCTTTCTGGCAGCAACCGGATTGCAGAATGCCAACACCAGAAACCTGCCGACCTTCCCAAGCAGCCAGCCTCGCCGTCACCTCGACTTCGTGCTGCACAGCAAGGAAATAGAGGTGGTAGATTTCCAGGTACCTTCGGTGACCTTTTCAGACCACCTCCCGGTACTGGTTGACTTCAATGTCGACATTCAGGAGGAACAACGCGGCGAGGAGAGGCCCCCGCACTGTTCCTGTATTGAAAAGCAAAACCAGCTTTTTGCCGACGCCTTTGGATTCGCTTCATGAGTGTGTACTTCCAGCTTTCCTCCTGCCACCACTGATCTGACCAAACAACAGCGAGGACAATCTTGCCCGGTCAGGCGATAACGACCAGCTGCAAAGCAAAACCCGGGTTTTGCTTCTCAAGGATTTTCAATTTACTGGACAAAAGTGACACCGCGCAATCGAACAGTGCGTCACCATAAAAATTGACACCCCCTCCCGGAGTGCTATCCTTTTCCTAATCATTTCTCCAATGAATCAAAACACTTAAGAGCCTAATAATGTCACAGCATACATGCACTCTCGATTGTTCGGACACCCACCCGGTATGTCGTGCCCTGCGTAGCGACTCGCGAAATCTCGGTGTCACCGACCCGGGCAACCTGCCATTCATGCTCCGGCCACAAGAGGCGAAAACTGCAGTACTCCTGGTTCACGGCTTTACCGGCACCCCTTGGGAAATGCGCCCACTCGGTGACTTTCTCGCTGCCGCAGGGATTGCCAGCCTGGCGGTCCGCCTGCCGGGTCATGGCACGACCCCGGAGGACCTTGCAGGGCGCCACTGGCAAGAATGGCTGCGCAGTGTGGAGCACGGTTACCAGGTCCTCAGCGAGGAGTTTCCCTCCGTGTTCGGCATGGGCATGAGTACCGGCTGCCTGCTGTTGCTGGCGACAGCAGCAACGAAGCGCTTCAATGGCCTGGTACTTTTTTCTCCTTACCTGCGCATCCTCCACAAGCTGGCGCCTTATGCCTGGTGGATTCGGTGGCTACGGCCTTTCTACCTGAAACAGAGCAGAGAAGATTTCCGCATACGATATTACGACCGCAAACCGGTTGCCGGGATTCACCAGATCAACCTGTTGATCAAATCGTTGAGGCGACAATTGGGAGAAATCAGCTGCCCGGTGATGGCTTTCAGCAGCGAAGACGATCGAACCATCGATGCAATGAGCAGCTTCGAATTGATGAGCCTGCTGAACAGCAGGGTCAGGATTCACAAAATGTACGGTCCAGACGTCCCGCATGTCCTGACTCTGGAAGGGAACCTTTACCGTGAGACAATGTTTGCCCTGGCGGCGCACTTTGTTCAGGATATCGAGAAATCAATATCGCCGCGACGGGTCAGGTAATCATACAGGGCATCGACCATAACCCGGACCTGTTCCAATGACCCGGAGTTATCGATAACGTAATCGGCCTTTTGGACCTTGTCAGCCTGAGGCCACTGGGCCGTTATCCGTTGCCGGGCCTCGGCTTCAGTCAGCGTGTTTCTCTCGAGCAATCGTTGCAGCTGAACCGCAGGATCAACCACAATCACAAGAGTCTGGTCCACACGGCTTTCGGCACCGGCCTCAAAGAGTAGCGGCGCTTCATAGACGATCAGGTCATGCGGAGCCTTGTTCAACTCCGCCAGGCGACATTCGGCCAGGTGGGCTATTGCCGGATGGGTCACTGATTCGAGCATTCTCCGGGCCTCGGGGTCGGCAAAAACCTTTTGCCCGAGTCGCTCACGGTCGAGGCTGCCACCGGCGGTCAGGATGCCCATGCCGAAAACATCCACCAGCTTCTCTAGTGTCGGGCTGCCAGGGTTGACCACTTCTCTGGCAAGCTGATCTGCACTGACCAGCACAGCCCCGCATTCGACAAAGCAGTCCGCTATCGTACTTTTCCCGGAGGCGATACCTCCTGTAAGGCCCAGAATCATGACGATTGCATCTCCTGAAAAACCCGGCAGGCATCAGCCAGGAGGGAAGCTGTCAACCGGCCTGGCCAAGGGCAAAGACTTGTATGATGATACCATGTGACCGGACTTTTCCAAATGATTACGCGTTTGCCGCCATGGGCTTATTACACTCCGGCGACAGGCCCGACGTAAAGGATTCCGCAAGAACTTTGTCAAGGCTGGTCAAACTCTTGAAAATAATTTAGAATACTCTGAAGTTTTAGCCATGACGTCGCAGCATCAATCAGGAGTCGACATAAACCGGACGATGCAGAACTCCAGCCAGCTTTATAACCTGATTACAACCGCTCTGACCGGTGTCGTCAAGCAGATCAAGGCGATCAGGTACTACCCCCCCAGACACCCTGCACTGCAGGCAACCGCGGAAGAATGCCTGCGTGGTTTCAAACCGATCCTTGCCGAAGGGAATCATCTGTCGCTGCTGGTGCGCAAGGAGGGTTTCCTGTTTGATGACAATCCGGTCGCCAAGGGCAACCAGGTCTTGGCACAACTCTCCAGCTTCTGTTTCGCGCGCCGCATCCAGCACCTGACATTTCTGGCCGATCTGAACAGCAGCGACCTGCACCATTTCGTGCATTACTTGCTGCTCGACCCGCAGATCATCCAGCAGCATGGCGGCATCCAGACCATTCTCGAGAAGGCCCGCCTGACGACGATCTGGACCAACGTTCACAATCTGGACGAAATCCTGCGCCGCAGGGAAGATATCGAAGAGCTTCCGGAGGACCCGGATTTTGATCCGGGTGCGGTTCTCAAGCAAACCTTGGAGGTGGACGAGGCACGAGCGCAGACCGAGGCCCTCGACCTGGAATCTCTGCTGGCAAAAATGGAGCAGGAGCAAAACGATGCCAGGTTCCATCACTCCCTGCAGA
>JAFDBW010000304.1 GCA_019313105.1 Deltaproteobacteria bacterium
ATCGGTTTCCTACTGACCGGTGTCTGGTGGCTCGGCTTTGCGCTGACGGCATTGACAAAGCTCAAGGGTGTTCCGGTCTCTGTCGGCGCTCAACATGCGCTGCGTACGCCAGGTGATTATCTCAAGGCTTTGGCCGATCTGCGGCAATATCGCCAACTCGGCCGCTTCCTGATCGCTTTTCTGCTCTACAATGACGGCATCCAGACGATCATCGCGGTCTCGGCGATTTTTGCCCGTGAAGAGTTGGGCTTGAGTACCGGTACGATCTTGGGTTGTTTTCTGATGATCCAGTTCGTCGCCATGCCCGGCGCATTACTCTTTGCGCGTCTGGCCGGGCGCTTCAACACCAAGCGGGCGGTTCTGGCTAGTCTTGTGCTGTTTACCGCAATCACCGTCTACGCTTCGATCATGCGTAGCGCCATAGAATTCTGGATGCTCGGTTTCGCAGTCGCCATAGTCCTTGGCGGCAGCCAGGCGCTGAGCCGCTCACTCTTCTCGAGCCTGGTGCCAAAAAAACGCAGTGCCGAGTTTTTCGGCTTCTACGCAATCAGCTCGAAGTTCGCCTCGATCTTCGGTCCTCTCACCTTCGCCTTGTTCATCGACATGACCGGGTCTAACCGTTTGGCAATTCTGGCCCTGGCGCTGTTTTTTGTTGTGGGGATTGCACTGCTATTGGGAGTAGACGTTGAGAAAGGCAGGCTGCAGGCTGAGAGCTGACAGCTACCCTTTGCGAATCCGCGGGTCGGCAATTGCGTAGCTGATATCCGCCAGCAGGTTGCCGACCAGCGTCAACACCGCACCGATCACCAGGATTCCCATGATCAGGGGATAATCGCGCATCATGACGCCATCATAGAAGAGTTTGCCCATACCGGGGATGGCGAAGATCGTTTCGAAGATCACACTGCCACCGATCAGGCCGGGGACGGAAAGGCCAAGAATGGTGATCACCGGCAGGAGAGCGTTGCGCAGGGCATGCTTATAGATAACAACTCTCTCTGACAGGCCCTTGGCCCGTGCCGTCAGGATATAGTCCTGGCGGATGACCTCAAGCATATTCGAGCGCATGTAACGCGAAAACCCTGCCAACCCGCCAAACGCAGAGATGAAAATCGGCAGAATCAGATGCCGGGCCATGTCCCAGATTTGGCCCGCGGGGCTCAGGTAGTCGTAGCCAATCGACTTCAGCCCGGCGACCGGCAAGAGGCCCAGTCTGACGCCGAAGTAATCCATCATCAACAGCGCCAGCCAGAATGATGGCATGGCAAAACCAAGGAAAACAAAGATCGTTGTTCCACGGTCGAACATCGAATTCCTTCGCACCGCGGAGATAATGCCAATCGGCACCGATACGGCGAGGATAACCACAATTGACAGCACGTTGATCAGAATGGTAATCGGCATGCGTTCGCGGACCTTGACGAGCACCGGACGGTGGTCCTGGGCGAACGACTCGCCGAAGTCCAACGTGGCGACCTGTTTCAGCCAGAGCCCGTACTGTACATGGAGTGGCTTGTCGAGATTGTAGCGTTCACGCAACCGGTCACGCATTTCGACACTCGATTTCGGATTCAGGTCGGTCTGCATGTCAGTCGGCTCACCAGGCGCCAGATGAATGACGACGAAACTGATCAGCGTGATACCGATCAGCAGGGGGATCATCATGAGCAGGCGTTTGGCGAGATAAGTCAGCATAATCAGATGTTTTCAGTTAATGGTTTCGTGAAGCGTGATCGGTGACCTGTAGACCGTAGCAAAAAAGCCGTAACAAATAAACCGTGATGATGATGCCGTGATGGGTGACCAGTTATCTGTGATCGGTGATCTGTCATCAGTGACCAGCCTCTAAGCACCAGCCCCCGCCTTAAACCAGCCCCTGATCTCACCTGGATTTCCGCCCGCTCTTGATCCTCTCCACCTGCAAAACACCTTTGACCTTCTGAATCGCCTCCATAACGCGATTCAGATGCTGGACATCCTGGACATCCACCTCGAAATTCAGAACCCCCCGGCCATCGTTGGTCGAATAGGCGCTGGCACGTAGGATGTTTGATTCGCACTTGGTAATCACCTTGGTGGTCGCTGCCAGGATACCTTTCTGATCCAGGCTATACACGCGGATCTTGACCGGACGGGTTGCCCCCTTCTGGAGGTTCCATGACACTTCGATGCGCCGCTCGGGATCTGTCTCGAGGACCCGTGGACAGTCTGCTGCATGGACCGTCACACCTTGACCCTGGGAGATAAAGCCGATAATTTCATCACCGGGCAAAGGGCTGCAGCACTTGGAAAAACGCACCAGGATATCTTCGAGGCCCTGAACGTTGATTGCGTCGACAGGCTTTTTGCGAATCTTACCGAGAACCTGGCTGAGACGACTCGGCTTGGGTGCTTCAGCCTTGAATTGTTCTGGAATAAGCCTCGACAGTACCTGGTTGCAGGTCACCTTGCCGTAGCCGACAGCTGCCTGCAGGTCTTCAACAGAACGGAAACCGAGACCTGATAGGGTCTCTTTCATGGCATCCAGGTTGACCGCACGATTAAAACTGAAGCCGTACTTGCGAAGCTCTTTTTCAAGCAGATCACGTCCCAGGTCAAGGCTCTGCTGGCGCTCCTGGTCCTTGACCCAGTTACGGATCCGGTTTTTTTTTTTTTTTTTTTTGACGAACTTCAACCAGTCCTTACTTGGTGTCTGGCTGGTCGACGTG
>JAFDBW010000305.1 GCA_019313105.1 Deltaproteobacteria bacterium
CCGGAACAGTGCATGAAGACCACGTCCTTATTGCGCCTCGCAACGTCGAGGGTCGCGTCCATGTAACCGAAGCTGGTGGTAAAGATCAGGTTGTGTCCCTTGCGCACCAGGCCGGTGATCACGCGGGCCGACTCGGCGCCCTCTGGGACCGATTCAATATAGGTGGACGGTTCGACGAAGGGCAGGGTTTCCATCGCCTTGCGCCCTTCATCATGAGCGTAGGTCCAGCCGGCGTCGCCGACCGGGCCGACGTAGATAAAGCCGGTCTTGATCTTCTTCTCTTCGGCGGTGGCCAATTGGGGTAGTGCCAGCATCAGGGCAAGCAGCAGGAGAGCAAATCTTTTCATCTTCGTGTCCTTTCGACAGGTAGAGATGTGAGGTCCGTGGTTCAGTATAATTCCGTCACTTCTACCGTACGGGGGGGGGCTTGTCAAACAAAAGAGAAGAGAGAGGCGGAGCGAATCACGGGGACATGATAGGTATGGTGTCCCCGTGATTTTCTGATCGGCCCAGAACAAAATCAAAAGTAAAACCGGCGGGTCGTCCCGCCCGACGCCATACTTTTGTCCGGCAACAAAAGTATGCAAAAATGTCTGCTTCTTGCGGTGGGCATCTCCTTTGCCAGTTTTCGGAGAAATCCATAACGACAGAGCTTAATAAGCCGGCCCGTTACCGGGGGGCCTAGCTTTCAGCGTGATCAAGAAGGGAAAGGCCTAAGAACATGACGACCCTTGCAAGCCTCCACAAAAGGAGAGGCTCACAAGAGCCTCGGCTCCTGCGGGGGAAATGTAGAAACTTAATCGCTTCGCCTGGTTTCAGTTGAGGTTGCCGCCCTGACGCGCCAGACATGCCCAGCGCAGCGTTGGCCGTTTTCTGCTTACTCTTTTAGGCCAGTAAAAGAGTAAGGCGCCGTCGGGGGGCGCAACCCCCTGATTTGACTTTGATCTTTAAGTTTGCAACGGTCGAAACAAAAAGGGACACAATCCAATTAAGTATTGTGTCCTCGTAACGAAAGCCGGAACCGAAAAGATCAAAGCCGGCGCAACGAAAACTTGCTTTGCTCAGACAGTTCGTTCCGCGAATCTATTTAATCAATCGTTTTCGGCTGCGGCTCACGGGTCAAGGGCCGCAGCATCCACAAACACAACCCGGAAAGTGGCCCCACCACCAGGCGTATCTTCAACAGTGGCATGTCCACCATACAGATGACAGATCTTCTGCACCGTGGTCAGGCCGACACCGCTGCCGGCTTTTTGCTTGCCGATCGTGCCGCGATAGAAGGCATTGAAAATCTTTGCCTGTTCATCAAGCGGGATCCCCCTGCCGTGATCACGGATAAAGTAGCTGACCTTTTGACCCTCCCGTACCCCGCCGACTTCGATCGGGCCGGCGTTCGGGCCGGCATAGCGCAAGGCGTTGCCGATCAGGTTTGCAAAGACCTGGATCAGCAGCGACTCGGGAACCTGGACCGGCGGCAAGGGCTCGACCCGCACTTCGATTCCGGTTTTCTTAATCTGGTCAGTGAGCTCTGTGAGGATGAAGCGCAGGACTTCGTTTGTATCGATCGGTTGATCCGGCGGTTCGATGTTGCCGGTCGTCGCCAGGGCCAGCAGGTCATCGACAATCATCGCCATCTTTTCGCCCTGCTGTTCGATGATGTTCACCAGCTCCATGGCTTTCTCGCTGAGCTCTTCCCCGTGGACCTCCTTGAGCAGGTCGGAATAACCGATGACGGCCGAAATCGGTGAGCGCAGGTCGTGGGACACGGTGTAGACAAAGGCATCCAGTTCCTCGTTGACCGCCTTCAGTTTCTGTTCGGCGAGCTTGCGTTCGGTGATATCAAGGAATGATACCACAGCGCCGACGGTTTTCTTGCCCTTGTAAAGCGGGTGCGACCAGTACTCAACGGGAAAAGAAGTTCCGTCTTTGCGCCAGAGCACTTCGTTCTCGAGGTGAATCTTGCTGTCGTGCAGGTAGGCGTGGCAAATCTTGCATTCGTCGGCCGGATAGGGCGTGCCATCGGGGCGGGTGTGATGGGTGATCTCGTGCAGGTTCCTGCCCAGCAGTTCACTTTCGCTCTGGTAGCCGAGCAGTTTCAGGCCGGCCGGATTAAAGAAAGTGCAGTTGCCTTCGAGATCGAGGCCGTAAATCCCTTCTGCGGCCGAATTCAGCAGTAACCTGGTCTTGAGGCTGCTTTCGGTCAGGGTATTTTCGGTTTTTCGGCGCTGGACCAGGACGAACAGCAGATCGGCCACGAAGAGCAGCATCAGGACCAAAAGCAGCCAGAGGATGCCGGCATCGAGCTGAGCGAGAAATTGTGTCATGCGTCGGCCATTCGGGAGACAACATACATTTCAGGAAAAGACGATAGGCTAATATACCCCTTTTGTTACGAGAAAGAAAGAGACGGGCCCCGGCAGTCGTGATCCGGCTGCTCGAGCTTACCAGGTTCAAGGTGCCCCCTGTTGATTGACAACCAGGGCTTTGCCGTCGACAAGCGCACT
Organism: Deltaproteobacteria bacterium; assembly: GCA_019313105.1. GTDB lineage: Bacteria > Desulfobacterota > Desulfuromonadia > Desulfuromonadales > BM103 > JAFDBW01. The sequence goes on from JAFDBW010000305.1 coordinate 2,505, forward strand.
GATCAACTTGTTGCGCCCGCAAGTCACCAGCCGCTGCACGGTGCCTCGCGAGATTCCCATGCGCTCGCCGGCCGCGGCCTGGCTCAGGCCCTCTCCGTCACATAAATGCAGGGCCTCAAGCTCGTCAATCTCCAGGACGATCTTTTGCAGCTCTTTGGTGGGAACCCCGGCGGGCTTCATGACCATACCGGACGGCCGGTGCGGACAATCGCAGTGACGTGGTTTTTTCGGTCTGGGTGACATGTGAAGCCTTTCAGGTGGTTTGCGCCCCGGCTTCGGCCGGACCAAAAAGGCGCGGGGTGAATCTCACGTACCAAGCCGCAGATTGCACCTGGATGACATAGGCCAGTGCGATCACCAGGGCGGCATCCGAGCCAGCCGGGCCAAAGGCATTGATCGCCACCGCCAGGGCGATCGACAGGTTGCGCATGACGGTGCCGTAGACCAGGGCGATGGCATCACCGCGCGGCAACGTCAGCCGGCCGACCGCCGTGCTCAACAGGAAATTGAAGCTGTACAGCAGGGCTAGCGGCACCAGGATACGTACCAGCTGCTCCGGATGAGCGGCAATCGCCGGGGCTTTCAGGGCCATGGCGATAAACACGATGCCGAGTACGCCGAGCGTCGACAAGCCCGGAAAGCGCGGCGCCAGGCGTTGCTGGAAATCCTCCCGGCCATAGCGTTTGACCAGAAGCCTTTGCGTGGCGTAACCGGCGGCCATCGGCAGGAAGACGATCAGGATGATCTGCTGGAAGACCTTGCCCAGGCTGACCTCAACGCTGGCGCCCATCAGGGCCTTGACGTAGAAAGGCGTGCCCAGCGAACCAAGCACCAGTCCGACCACGGTCATTTTTACCGCTGCCGCCAGGTTGCCGCCAGCGAAGCCGGTCCAGGAGATGGTCATGCCGCTGGTCGGCACCAGCGCGGCCAGCAGCAGGCCGAGAGCCATGTAGGGGCTGTCATTGAAAAAATACTGACCGCCAGCAAATGCAACAAACGGGATCACGGCGAAGTTGATCACCTGGGTCAGCAGCTGGGCTTTCATGTCGCCACCTTCGAGCACCTGGCGAATCTTCAGGGTCACCATCATCGGGTAAACCATCAAAAAGGTAAAGGGCAGGATCAGGCCTTTGAGGAAGGTCGCTTCGGTCGCCACACCAAAGCCGAACCCGGCCACCAGCATGACCGGGATGGCAATAATCAGCCGCTTGTTGATTTTGCCCAATAAAGACCACATGCCTATATGGCCTCCTCGATGACTTCGATGATCTCGGCAAAGCTCTCCGCCAGCGACTCCGGGAACTCGGCATCATCGATCAGGTCACTGACGATCTCGGGACGATAGTGCAGAAAACGGATCTGCGTCGACCCGCTGCCACTGAAGATCATTACGAACTTCGGCATCAACACCGCACGTTCGGGGTTCTTGCTCAAACTTTTGGAGGCTTTGTCTGGCTTGCAGATCTGGATCATGTGCAGATCGAAGTCTTCTGCGACATGTGCACCGTGGCGGCCGAAAGTATGCGCCATCTCCATCGTCTCCTTGTTGTGGATCACGAATCCCCGGGCACGGGCGGCCTGGTCGAGATCATCGACGAAGCGGTCAATCGGCTTGGGCGTCTGGCTGTGATAAATTGCCATGATTTTCTCTCCAGGGCGATCTGCTCATAAACCGCAGCCGGCTTCGATCTCGGTTTTACCATGGTGAGAACCGCAATGGTGCCGATGTTGTTCACCGCAGGTCTTTGCGGGCGTCAGTTCGACCAGCTCCTGCTTCAGGAACCGGTCCAGGTTTTCTGCAATGGTTGCGGCTTCAGCCCGGTAGACCTTGAGCCCGGCCTGGTTGAGTCCGGACAGTGCGCCGGCACCGATGCCGCCGACCACAATGGCATCGACTTCCTGGCCGCCCAGGGTCCTGAGGGGGCGACAGGCGCCATGCTGGTGATTGACGTCGCGGTTGACCTCTTCGGCCACCGAACGCTGTTCGGCATCGACCAGCAGGAACATCGGTGCGGAGCCGAAGTGATTGTAGACCTGGCTGTCGAGGCCCTTGTTTTGAGAGACGGGGAAACAAATTTTCATGATGAGTCCTCCTTTGGCACCGCTTGACGTGTACCGATTTAGTTATGTGTATATGCACATTATAACAAAGACATTCAAATATCAATATAATTTTTCCACATAAATTACCGTTATTTATTTTTCTCTTTAATATCTGTGGTGTTGACTAATTATTTGTTGCGGTTAATATTTAAACTGCGGCAAAAAACCGGTTTTTTAGCTGTGCACACATAAGCTGGAGCAAACTATGTACCCTCTGTTTGAAATCCCCATCGTTGGTGGGCCGATCCTGATAGCAGCCATTGCTACCTTTCACATCATCCCCAGTCATGTAGCGACCGGCGCCTTCTGGATCACCTATTTTATCGAGCGCAAAGCCCTTCGGGAGAATCGGCCGGAGCTGCTCGAATTCCTGAAAAAACTCAGCCTGTCAATTCTGATCTTCTGCTTCGTCACCGGCTCGTTGACCGGCGTCGGCATCTGGTTCGCGGCGACCGTGCTGAGCCCCCGGGCCATCTCCGGATTGATTCATACCTATGTCTGGGGATGGGCCGCAGAATGGGTCTTCTTCGTCATCGAAATCGTCGCAATCTACGTTTATTACTACAGCTTCGACAAGATCAGTCCGAAAGTCCATTTGCGCATCGGGCTGATCTACGCGGTGGCCGCCTGGTTCAGCATGGTGATCATTACCGGCATTCTCGGTTTCATGATGACGCCGGGAGGCTGGCTCGAAACGGGCGGATTTTTCTCTGGTTTCTTTAACCAGACCTACTGGCCACAGCTGTTGTTCCGAACTTCGATGATGTTTGCCATCGCCGGCTGCTACGCCGCCCTGGTCGCGTCAACCCTGCGCAACGGCGGCCGTGACACCGTGCGGCGGATCGCCGGGCGCTGGGGGCTGGTCGGGTTAATGGCGTCCGGCGTGTTTGCTGCCTGGTATTACCTGGCCCTGCCGGCCAACGCCTTGGAGAACCTCGCATCGATCGGTTACGTCGCCATCATGCTCAAGCTTGCGATCGTCGCAGCCGTGCTGCTGGGCGGTTACTTTTTCCTGCTCGCTTCGGGCCGGGGCTGGTTCGTCAATGCCTGGATCGGCACAGCCATGATGGTCCTGTTGTTTGCCGGCATCATCGGTGGTGAAAGTGTTCGCGAGTTTATTCGCCGACCCTACCTGATCCCCGGCTACATGTATTCCAACCAGATTATCGGCCATGAGATGGCCGCAAAAGAGATTGCGTCAGAAGCCGAACGCTTCAATCGCCAGGGCCTGCTGCCCAATTACCCCTTTATTCCTGAACAACTTGCGACGGTCAGCGAAGAGAATTTCCTGGCGGCCGGGGAAGTCCTGGTGAAAGTCGAATGCCTGGCCTGCCACACCCTGGCGAAGGGCGGGCGCAACGCCCTGCCGGACATTCTCGACGGGTTGGACGCAGAAAGCGCCGTCTACCTGCTGGACGATCTTTCCCGTTCCTACATGCCGCCTTTTGTCGGCAATGCCACGGAACAACGGGCCGCGGCCGCTTATCTTGCCAGCATCGCTGGCGGCGAGCTGCCGAGTGCCAGGTGGGTTGTCAAGGGTGACGAATAAAACAAATCGCGTTTTTCATTGTCAGACAAGCGGAGTGATCGATGGACACCAATCTGATGATTCAAACGCTGCAGGACCCCATGGGCGTGCCTTTTTACCCGATGGTTTTCCAGGGCTTGAGCATCCTGACCTTTGCCCTGCATATCTTCTTCGTTAACCTGGTCCTAGGCGGCGCCCTGATCGCCGCATGGGGATATTTCAGCAGCGATCAACGATGGCAGAAACTCAGTCGGATGTTGGCCAAGGTGACGACGATCAACATCTCGATCGCCATTGTCCTGGGCGTTGCCCCGTTGCTCTTCGTCCAGGTCATCTACGATCCCTTCTGGTACACCTCGAACCTGCTCAGCGCCTGGTGGACCATGCTTTTCCTCGCGGCGTTGATCACCGGCGCGCTGGCGATGTACGTCTTCTATCTGAAACGCAAAACCGGGAAACAACGCGCCGGCGGCTTTGGCCTGCTTGCTGTCGCCTGCATCCTGTTTGCCGCACTGATCATCCATTTTTTGTCGATGCAGGCGCTGCATCCTGAGCAATGGTTGGGCTGGTATGTCAGCGGCCTGAAGATGAACACCGCAGGCTGGGGACTAAATTCGCTGCAGATCAGCCGGCTTCTGCACTTCCTGGTCCCGGCACTGCTGAACACCGGGATCTTTCTGATGCTCTATGCCTGGTACTTCAAGCCGCGGGAAGACCTCGACCAGGCGTATTTGGCCTGGGCAGCAAAGCTCGGCCTGAGCCTGGCACGCTATGCGGTGATCGCGACCACTTTGATCGGTATCTGGTGGCTGATCGGCCTTCCGGCGGAGTTCCATTTCATGACCGACCATAGCCTGATTGCCGGATACGTCCTGGCCATTCTGCTGATCGCCCTGCTGTTCAAGGCGCA
>JAFDBW010000306.1 GCA_019313105.1 Deltaproteobacteria bacterium
CAGTTCAACGAACGGGTCGGTTTGCTCTAAAGACGTTGTCGTGTCGTGCACACGATTCGATTAAATGACAAAAAAGAGATGGAGAAACCTATGTCCAAGGCAAACATTGAAGAGATGATCAGGCAGCTGGCGGAGCTCGATTCGGCGGGAATGTATCTGGATGATTTCCTGCTCACCTGGGATCGCAGCGACGACGAGATTTCCGCCGTGTTCAAGACTGCGCAGATCCTGATGCAGATGCGTAAAAACAATATTTCGCCGCAGGTTTTTGAGAGCGGCCTGGCGGTTTCGCTGTTCCGCGACAACTAGACCCGGACCCGCTTCAGTTATTCCAGTGCCGCTAACCTGCTCGGCCTGACGGTCCAGGACCTGGACGAAGGGAAATCGCAGATCGCTCACGGTGAGACGGTGCGCGAAACCGCCAACATGGTCTCCTTCATGGCCGATGTCATCGGCATCCGCGATGACATGTACATCGGCAAGGGCAACGCCTACATGCGCGAGGTCGCCGATTCGGTCTCGCAGGGCTACGCGGCCGGTATCCTCGAACAGCGGCCGACCCTGGTCAACCTGCAGTGCGATATCGATCATCCCACCCAGTCGATGGCGGATGCAATGCACCTGATCCAGCACTTCGGCAGCCTGGAGGACCTCAAGGGCAAGAAGATCGCCATGTCCTGGGCCTATTCGCCGTCCTACGGCAAACCGTTGTCGGTGCCGCAGGGAATCATCGGGCTTATGACGCGTTTCGGCATGGACGTCGTGCTGGCCCATCCGCAAGGCTACGAGGTGATGCCGGAAGTCGAGGCGGTCGCGCTCAAGAACGCCGCAGCCGCAGGCGGCTCCTTCAGCAAGACCGGCTCAATGGCCGAAGCGTTCCAGGATGCCGATATCGTCTACCCGAAGAGCTGGGCGCCCTTCAACGCGATGGAGAAGCGTACCGAACTGTACGGCAACCGCGACATGGACGGCATCAGCGCCCTGGAGCAGGAGCTGCTGGCCCAGAACGCCAAGTTCAAGGATTGGGAATGCACCGAAGAGCTGATGAACCTGACCAAAGACCGGAGCGCACTCTACATGCACTGCCTGCCGGCCGATATCACCGGGGTCAGCTGTGAGCAGGGCGAGGTCGCAGCATCGGTGTTCGACCGCTATCGTGACCCGCTCTACTTTGAAGCGAGCTACAAGCCGTACATCATCGCCGCGATGATCTTCCTGGCCAAGATCCAGGATCCCGTAGGGAAGCTGGCCTGGTTACTGCAGCGCAACCAGCAGCGGATTGCTTAATACTCGCGCCAAACTCCGTTGAGTCAGGCAAAAAGGACCGTCAGTGAACTCTGACAGTCCTTTTTTATTCATGCTGTTCATTAAAATCGAACTGGCCTATCATTTAAGGATAGGCCTCATTTATTGATCAGGGGTCATAAGAATTTTTGTGTTTTGGTGCATCTGGAACCTTCGATTTAGTGTTGACCTGCTCCCATCCCCTCCGTGAGCGGGGCTTTTATATTTCAGCCATTTTGCTAACCATACTCTGTCGACCAGTTTTGAAACCTGAAATTCAGGAGCATGACTTTCAGCATATTTCTACGGACGCCAATCGCATCGCCCCTATCTTCCCTAACTCAAGGTTATAAACATCACAATAAAAAGCGCATGCGATTTTGGTTTGTTTGGGGTTATGATAGGCTCCTCATTTACCGGAGATGGCGATATTGCGAAAACACCCCTGGCTTGGTCCCTTACTTTTTATCACCCTGCTGTTCTACCTGAACTTTGTCGCCCGTATTCTTCTCTCACCGCTGGCGCCGATAATGGAGATGGAACTTGGTTACTCCCATGCCGGCACCGGGAGCCTTTTCCTGATTACTTCGCTGGGCTATTTCTTCGGCCTGTTTGTCTCCGGGATGATCTCCTCCCGCTGGACCTTTACCCAGACGATCCAGCTGTCCGCCTCCGGTTTCGGCCTCTGCCTGATCGGCATTGCCTTCAGTCACAATTATTGGCAGATTGGAGTTCTCGTCGCCGTATTGGGTTTCATGGCGGGGCTCTACCTGCCAGCGGGCATGGCCAAACTGACCGAGCTGATCCCATCGGCCCACTGGGGAATGGGGCTGGCCGTCCACGAACTGGGACCGAATTTCGCCCTATTCCTGGTCCCTCTGCAGGTGGAAATTCTCCTTCACTTTTTTGACTGGCAAAAGGTCTTGATGTCCCAGGGATTTCTGACCCTGGGAATTGTTGCCGCGTATTGTTTTTATACCGGTCAGGATGGCAGCCGGGGCGTCGCACCCAAACGGAGTACTTTTCAAGACTTTTTTCGGCAAAAGAATTTCTGGTAGCTGGTTCTGCTATTTGGCTTGGGAGTGGGAAGTACGCTCGGGATTTACTCAATGCTGCCGGTCTATTTTATCGATCAGGGTATTGAGCGGGGCTTGGGCAACAGCATGCTGTCAGCATCGCGGACGTTGAGCATTCCCGTCGTGCTTATCGGTGGCTGGCTGACAGATAGGATTGGCGTGCGCCGCTCCCTTATGATTATCCTTATCACAGGGGGGGGTACTAACTGCTCTCATCGGCGTGCTGCAGGGGTATTGGTTGTTTGTGCCGGTTTTTCTGCAACCGTTGTTTGCCGTCTGTTTTTTCCCTCCGGTGTTCAAGACCTTGGCTTTGTCGGTGCCGGCAGAGTTGAGAAATCAGGCCGTTGCCTATATGGTTCCTTTCGGTTTTCTACTGGGGGCAGGTGTTGCACCACTCGCATTTGGTATGCTTGGCGATGCCGGGCTGTTCCAGTTAGCGTTTATCGCTATGGGATGTCTGATGGCCACGGGCAGCTTGATGACCAAGGAGTTGGCGGAACAATAATCGCCTGTTGGCGTATAAGATGAAAGGCGTGTTGGATGAGCCTTTCTTACATTGCAACCTATCTGAGATATGCCTCTGGCTGTGCTTATTTGACACCGCTATACTTGGGAACAGGATTTTTGAAGAGATTGCTCTTGTCATTAAAATTCGATCTATCGTTCTCAAAACTTCAGAAATCTAAGACTCAATCTGTGAAAACACTTTTTCATCCATCGTGATATAACGCTTAACACGTCCTCTTTATGCCTAACTTAAAACTCGTCAAACTCATACCCTTAGGCAGTTAGACCAATGCCCAAATTATTTCTTTGTGATTTTAATGACTTGCAACATTGACAAATAAGTGAGCAACTCAGGTTTATTGCGAAAATTATAAAACCCTAAGGTCAGCCACTTATGGCGCGTTAATTGCTATGTAGACTGAAAACTTATAACTCTAAGATATGTAGCTTGCCTGCACGCTTCACGAGCAGCTATTAGTGCGGTGTTACAACCATTACTTAATAGATTGACTTTAAGCTTGATTATCGATTGATAATAATGGCGATGATTCTGGTGATTCGTAAATATTCAGTACCACTAGCACTCCTTCTGGCTGTTTTCTTTTTCGCCGGAGTAACATGCTCGACTGCTGCTTTAGCCAATCAAGGCCAGGTCGAACGGTGTTGCGATAAAGATGAGGCTCCTAAAGTACCCGAGGAGAAAGGGGAGTGCTTTGACTGTAGCTGCCCTTCATGCGGGGTCGTTTTTTTTGTCTCCGGTTCCCTCGACAATACCCTCACACTTACAACCAAGACCTCCTCAATGTTCTTTTCAGAACAGCTCCCTTCAGGGTTTTACCGTAGCATCGATTATCCACCTGAAGTCCTCTGAAACTCTTTAAAACAACTCAACTTATAAAAATGATCATTGGACGTGGTGCGTTCAGTTACGCCCGTTATTGATCTCAATAAAGTCGTCACAAATATAAAAAGGATGAATAACGATGAGATATTCGGTATTGAAAGCCGTCGTATATGTATCAATTTTAGCAATTATCGGTCTATTGGCTGGGTGCAAGGATCAGGTGTTTCAGGTTAATGACATAGTCTCTGACCCAGGTGCGTTCAGTAAACACCTAACTGTCGAAGGAGTTGTGTATACCTATGCCAAGGGAAATACGTCCCTTGTGGGAGTCATGGACAAAAAAGAGTTGCAGTGCACGACCCCAAGCTGCAACAAAGCACTGCTTGCTGTGCAGGCTGATGGCAAGAGACTGGCCGTTGGTGATGAAATCAAGGCTACCGGTTCGATCAAGAAAGAAAGCTGGGGTTACGTGTTAAAGGCCAACCAGGTGGAAATCATCGCCAAGCATAATTTGGGAGCGTAAGATGACCAATACAAATTTAGTTTTCAAAAGCCTGACGAGGAGAAAGGGCCGATTCCTTTTCACCTCACTGGGTATCGTTATCGGTATGGCTTCCTTCGTTACCTTCATGGCGCTTGGTGGGAGTCTTAAATCACAGATCGAAAGGGAGTCCGCAGCGCTTGGCGCAAACCTGGTGGTTACGCCCAAAGGGAGCTGTGCTTACGAGCAGGTCTCTATTTTAACAGGCGAACAACTGCCTACGAATATTACCAAAGATGAGGTCGCTGCGATTCGATCGATAGACGGAATGATGGCCATTCCTTACCTTGCAGAGCGCTCCGCCATCGACAATCGCCCGGTGTCCGTCATGGGTATTCTCCCGGGTGAGACCCGGGAATTCAAAAACTGGAGACTGGCCCAGGGTGAATACTTCTCGCATGAGAATGCAGAAGGGGCTGTCCTCGGCTCCGTTCTGGCCGAACAGTTTGGCTTATTGCCAGGATCGGAAGTCAGGGTTCGTGGGTCACAGATCAAGGTTTTGGGTGTATTGGACGAAACCGGCGGAAAAGATGATTTGACTGTATTCTTGAGCCTGCCGGTCGCACAAAAGCTGTATGACCAAAAAGACCTGGTCTCCTATGTCGCAGTACGCGTAGATCACCTCGATGAAGTCGAATTGTATGCTAATAAAATCAAGGACCAGGTCAGTCTCGGTGTTGTTTCTGACAAACAAATGCGCAACTCGGTGCTATCGATTGTTGGCACGGTCAACATCACACTGCAGATAATTGCAGCGGTTGCAGTCCTTGCCGCCGCTTTCGGAATCGTCAATACCATGATGACGGCAACCTATGAGCGTAGGCGTGAAATCGGCATTCTTCAGGCGATGGGAGCAACCCGTACCGGAATTTTTAAACTGTTTATTTTTGAATCCGGAATCTATGGTTTGATCGGTGGCGTCGGTGGGGCGGTACTGGGTGGCTTGGCAGCTGTCTTTGCAGCGCCTTTGATCAGTCAGAACGCTGCGACCTCTTTTGTGAAGGGGGCCCAGAGCAGTTTTGACCCGATGATGTTTGTGGGGGCCATCCTCTTTTCTACCATGGTCGCCATGGTCGCAGGGCTTTACCCGGCGATCAAGGCCTCGAAACTCTCTCCAGTGGAGGCTATCAGCTATGAATAATTCAGTCATTTCAGCAAAAGGGCTTGTCAAGGAGTACGGACAAGGGGCGACTCTGGTCAGGGCTCTGCGTGGTGTCGATCTGGATATTCCCCGGGGCAGTTTTACCTGCATTATTGGCGCGTCTGGGCATGGCAAGTCGACATTAATGCACCTCCTGGGCGGTCTGGACTACCCAACCCTGGGCACTGTCATTATTGACGGTCAGGAGGTGTCACGACTCGGCAACAAAGAGTTGGCGTCTTTGCGAGCTAAAAAAATCGGCTTTGTCTTTCAGTTCTTTAACCTACTGCACAACCTGACTGCAAAAGAAAACATTGAGACCGCACTCATGCTTGCAGGGGTTCCAGATAATGAACAGGAACGTCGTGCAATAGAATTGCTTGAACTGGTCGGCCTTGGAGATAAGGTAAATGCAAAACCCGGCCAGTTGTCAGGCGGGCAGCAACAACGGGTCGCTATTGCAAGGGCCTTGGCAAACGATCCGCCGGTTCTCCTCATGGATGAGCCGACAGGCAATCTTGACTCTGAGGCCGAAGCCGAAGTAATGAAAGTTCTTGAGAATCTCAAACATCAAGGGAAGACGATCATCTTTGTTACCCACAGCACTGAAATAGCTGCCAGATCGGACAACCTCATATGTGTTCGAGATGGTCAGATCCAAGAACCTCAGGCATTTAAAAAGGCGAGTTGAGAGTTGAAATCGAGTAGCTACTAACTCTCAGTTGGGAGCTTATTTGTTAGCATTACCAATATTAGAGACATACTACTGTGTCAGTAGCGCCATCTGTAAAAAACGAAAGCCCTCGGTCAGTAGATCGAGGGCTTTTACATTGCAGCCAAAATAGTAGCTAGCCTTAAAAGGCTATCCCTTCACGCCCAAAATCAGGAGTAGACATAATGGCTGACAGTTGAGGACAAAAAGAGACCTGCCCCTTGCAACGTGGGTTATGTTGGGATTTCGGAAAGAAATTCCACCACAGAGCCAAAACCAAGGAGGCAGGTCATGAAAAAGTCTATCATGTATGTCGGTCTGGACGTCCACAAAAACTCGATCGAAGTTGCTTTTGCCGACGCGGGTCGTGATGGTGAAGTGAGAAGCTACGGCAAGATTGATGGCAATCTCACCGATCTCGACAAGGTGATCCGAAAACTGGAATCGAAAGGATCTGAGCTACACTTTGCCTATGAAGCCGGGCCGTCTGGCTATGAGATTTATCGTCATCTTCGTCGTCATGGGTACAATTGTATCGTCGTTGCTCCTTCGCTGATTCCCCGTCAGAGTGGC
>JAFDBW010000307.1 GCA_019313105.1 Deltaproteobacteria bacterium
CTTTCCGCGCGATGCGGAGAGGTATTTTTTTGTCCTAAATTCGACGGGAGGAAAGAGATGTCCAAAGCGGAGACCGCAATTCTGGATCAGGCTGGCATAACCCGCGCCGTTACCCGGATTGCCCATGAAATTCTGGAACACAACAAGGGGTGTGAAAACCTCGCCCTGATCGGCATTCGCTCAGGGGGCGACCATCTGGCGAGCCTTCTGCGGACCCGCATCTGTGACATTGAAGGGGTTGAGGTGCCGATCGGAGAAGTTGATATCACGATGTACCGTGATGATCTCGCCGCACGCGGCAACCTGCCAATCGGCAAAACCAGCATCCCGTTTCCTCTCGATGGTAAAGATGTTGTCCTGGTTGACGATGTCCTCTATACCGGCAGGACCATTCGCTCGGCAATGGACGCCCTGATGGATTTCGGCCGTCCCAGCACGATCCAGCTGGCCGTACTGATCGACCGGGGTCATCGGGAGTTGCCCATTCGTGCCGATTACGTCGGTCGCAATGTGCCCACGGCAGCTGATGAGGAAATCTCTGTAACATTCAATGAAGACCTGAGCCCGCTGGCAGTCCGGCTGGTCAAACCATAGATATCAGGGAGGATAAGCATGTCTTTCAAACACAAGCACATTCTTGGCATTGAACAAATGTCCAAAGAGGACATTGAGATAATTCTCGACACGGCCGACGCTTTCAAGGAAATCAATACCAGAGACATCAAGAAAGTGCCGACTTTGCGCGGTAAGACGATTATCAACGCCTTTTTTGAAGCCAGTACCCGTACCCGGCTCTCCTTTGAAATTGCCGGCAAGCGACTCTCGGCTGACACGGTGAATATCTCCGGTTCGACTTCATCAGTTGTCAAAGGTGAGACTCTCGAGGATACGGCCCGGAATATCGAGGCCATGGCTCCCGACATTATCGTGATCCGCCACGGGCACTCCGGTGCGCCACACTACCTCGCCGAACGGGTCGGTTGTTCAATTGTCAATGCCGGCGATGGTGCCCATGAACACCCCAGCCAGGCGTTGCTCGACGTGATGACTATGCGCGAGCACAAGGGCCGCATAGAAGGTCTGGAAGTGGCCATCATCGGTGATATTACACACAGTCGCGTTGTGCGCTCAAATATATACTGCTTGTCAAAAATGGGTGCCAAGGTGCGTCTGTGTGGACCGGGCACCATGCTTCCGCCCGGGATCGAAAAACTTGGTAATGTCAAAGTTTATACTGACATGCAGGATGCCATTAAAGATGTTGATGTGATCATGATGCTGCGTATCCAGATGGAACGGCAAAGTAACATCATGTTGCCGAGTCTGCGTGAATATGCGCGCTTTTATGGCCTGAACCCAACCAACGTCAAGCTCGCCAAGTCGGATGCCATCGTTATGCATCCAGGGCCGATGAACCGTGGTGTTGAAATTTCCTCGGTCGTTGCGGATGGTGTGCAGAATGTCATCCTTGATCAAGTTGAGAACGGCGTAGCCGTGCGCATGGCGCTGCTCTACCTGGTCAGCGGCGTTGAATCGATGCAAACGTCTTGAACTGTTAGATAAAGGATAAGGTGAAATCATGGCGAAAATATTGATTAAAGGTGGCCGGGTGATCAGCCCTGCTCAACAGCTTGACGATACCTGTGATGTACTGATTGAAAAAGGCAAGATTGCTGCCATCGGCAAGGATCTCGACGCACAAGGTGCTGAGATTATCGATGCTGACGGCAAGATTGTAACTCCCGGTCTGGTTGATATTCATGTTCATCTACGTGACCCCGGTCTTGAATATAAGGAGGATATTGCTTCAGGTACTTTGTCAGCGGTGACAGGAGGTTTTACCTCAATTGCCTGCATGCCGAATACAAATCCCGTCAACGATAACCTGTCTGTCAAGAACTATATTCTAAACAAGGTCAAGGAAGAAGGTCACTGTCGGGTGTTCCCGATTGCCAGTATCAGTAAGGGCCTTCAAGGTGAGTCGATGACAGAAATGGGAGAACTCAAGGGCTTGGGCGTCTACGGCGTTTCCGATGACGGCAAGCCGGTCAGCAATGCGCAGTTAATGCGCCGGGCCATGGAATATGCTAAACCGTTTGGCATAACGATTGTCACACATGCCGAAGACCTTGAGCTGGTTGGCTCTGGCGTGATGAACGAGGGCCCGGTTTCTACCGAACTTGGCCTGAAAGGCATCCCCTGTGTCGCTGAAGACGCTGCCACGGCCAGGGAAATCATGCTGGCAGAATTTACCGGCGCCCACCTTCACGTCGCTCACGTCTCCACCAAGGGCTCGATTGATCTCGTGCGACAGGCCAAAAAACGTGGCGTCAATGTGACTTGTGAAGCCACGCCACATCACTTTACCCTGACCGATGAAGCTGTTCGCGGCTACAACACGAATGCGAAAATGAATCCGCCCCTGCGCAGCGCCGAAGACCGGGAAGCCGTCCGCAAGGGGATTGCAGATGGAACTGTTGATGCGATCGCTACGGATCACGCCCCGCATCACATTGATGAAAAGAATGTTGAATTCAATATTGCGATGAATGGCATCGTTGGCCTGGAAACGGCTCTGCCACTCTCATTGCAGTTGGTTGAAGATGGCCTTATCGACTTGCCGAAAGCTGTCGCCTTGTTGACATGCGGCCCTGCCGCAGCCCTCGGGATTCCGGCCGGGCAGCTCGAAGAAGGCGGTGTTGCCGACGTCACGGTGATCGACCCGGAACTGGAGTGGACGGTCGATGCGCAAAAACTGGTCAGCAAAAGCAAGAACACACCTTTTGACGGCTGGAAGATGAACGGTGCCGCCCTATGCACCATTGTCGGCGGCAAGATCGCGTACCGGAGATAAAAATTAAGTAACACACGGCGATCCAGAACCCAGCATTCGGAATTCAGGTGTCATGAATTTAACTCGTTCCGCAGGCTTGTTACCGGATACCGCATCCCAAGGAGCTTATTTATGAAAGCAGCATTGGCCCTGGCCGATGGCAGGGTCTTCCATGGCCGCGCCTTTGGTTCTACCGGTGAAATTACCGGCGAGGTCGTTTTTAATACCAGTATGTCCGGTTATCAGGAGATCCTGACTGATCCATCCTATTGCGGCGAGATTGTAACTATGACCTACCCGCAGATCGGCAACTATGGTGTCAATCGTGAAGATGTCGAGTCGTCCAGGCCCCACCTTTCCGGGTTCATTATCAAGGAACTCTGTGAGTTTCCGAGCAACTGGCGCTCTGAAATGTCCTTGGACGCCTACCTGAAAGAGCATGACATTATCGGTCTCTCCGGAATCGACACACGGGCGCTGGTGCGGCACATTCGTGACAAAGGTGCCCAGACCGGCATTCTGTCGACGCTTAATCTGGATGTCGATACCCTGGTGGCAAAGGCCAAGGCCGCACCTTCGATTGTTGGCCGCGACCTGGTCAAGGAAGTGACCTGCGAAAAAGCCTACACATGGGATGAGAGCACCTGGGACATTGAAAATGGTTACGGCAAAGGTGCCAAGAAGGCGCAATTCAAAGTTGTCGCGTATGACTTCGGCATCAAGCGCAACATCCTGCGCAACCTGGTCAGCAAGGGTTGCAGTGTGACAGTCGTACCGGCAACCACTCCGGCTGAAGAGGTTCTGGCGATGGGCCCGGATGGGGTTTTCCTGAGCAACGGCCCGGGCGATCCGGAGCCGATCACCTACGCGCAGGAGAATATTCGGAAACTGCTCGGCAAAGTGCCGCTGTTCGGTATCTGCCTGGGCCATCAGCTGCTTTCGATAGCCTTGGGAGGGAAAACCTACAAACTCAAGTTCGGCCATCGCGGTGGCAACCAACCGGTTCGCCGTGGAGAAGGGCACAACGTCGAGATTACATCGCAGAATCATGGCTTTGCCGTTGATCCCGTGACCCTGCAAGATGATGCTTTGATCACCCACATCAACCTCAACGACAATACCGTCGAAGGCTTGCATCACAAGACCGCTCCGGCCTTCTCGGTCCAATATCATCCGGAAGCTTCACCGGGGCCGCATGACGCAAACTACCTCTTTGGAGAATTCATCAAGATGATGAAAAACTTTAAAGGCGGTTGCTAGGGGCTGGGGTCTAAGGACTGTCTATTTATTAATAACAATTAAGAGTTTTCGGTGACTTGGAGCTGTTTTCTACCAGCATTCAGCCCCCGAGAGCCAACAACGGAATTAAGATGCCTAAAAGAACTGACATCAAGAAAATCCTGATCATCGGGGCCGGGCCGATAGTAATCGGCCAGGCCTGTGAATTTGATTACTCCGGGACCCAGGCCTGTAAGGCGCTTAAGGAGGAGGGCTACCAGGTCGTGTTGCTCAACTCCAACCCGGCAACAATTATGACCGATCCCGACTTTGCAGACCGGACTTACATTGAGCCTGTTACGCCTGAGAGTCTGGCAAAAATCATCGAAAAAGAGCGCCCTGACGCGCTCTTGCCAACACTTGGTGGCCAGACCGCCCTGAACACTGCCGTTGCGGTCGCCAAAAACGGCATCCTCGACGAGTTCGGTGTAGAACTCATCGGCGCAAAATTGCCGGCCATAGAGATGGCCGAAGACCGCACACTTTTCAAGGCGGCAATGGAGCGGATCGGCATTGCCGTGCCACGTTCCGGGCTGGCTCACAACTACCAAGAGGCTATGGATATAATCGACCATGTCGGATTCCCGGCAATTATCCGCCCGTCATTCACCCTTGGCGGGACCGGTGGAGGGATTGCCTACAACCCGGAAGAATACGAACACATGGCAATTGCCGGCATCGACGCGTCACCGACCAGTGAGATCCTTGTCGAAGAATCGGTGATCGGCTGGAAAGAGTTCGAGCTCGAGGTCATGCGTGATCTCGCTGATAATGTTGTGATTATCTGTTCTATTGAAAATTTCGACCCGATGGGCGTCCATACCGGTGACTCGATTACCGTGGCGCCGGCCCAAACCCTGACCGACAAGGAATACCAGATTTTGCGTGACGCATCGCTTAAAATCATCCGCGAGATCGGGGTCGAGACCGGCGGTTCCAATATCCAGTTCGGCATCAACCCGATCGATGGCCGCCTGGTGGTCATCGAGATGAACCCCCGTGTCTCCAGGTCCTCAGCGCTCGCATCCAAGGCGACCGGCTTCCCGATCGCCAAAATCGCGGCAAAACTCTCGGTTGGTTACACGCTTGACGAGATTCCGAACGACATCACCAAGGAAACCTTTGCTTCCTTCGAGCCGACGATCGATTACGTGGTGACAAAAATTCCGCGCTTTACCTTCGAAAAATTCCCTAAGGCGGATGCAACGCTGACGACCCAGATGAAGTCAGTCGGCGAAGTCATGTCCATCGGCCGGACTTTCAAAGAGAGCCTGCAGAAAGCGTTGCGTTCTCTTGAAATCGACTCCCACGGCTTTGAGAGCCGACTTTTCGTGGAACCTGGAGACTATCGCTACAACCTGAGCGACGAAGAAGTTGAACTGATCGAAACCAAACTCAGGGTGCCCAACTGGGAGCGCCTCTGGTACCTGGCCGATGCCATTCGCGCCGGGTTCACAATGGAAAAAATTTACGAACTAACCGCTATCGACCCCTGGTTTCTTAATAACATCCGCCAGGTCGTCGAAATGGAAGGCCGACTGATTCGGGCAAAAGAACTGCTTGACCAGCCCGAAGGTGAAGTCTTCCCGGTTCTGTTGCGCGAGGCCAAGCAAATGGGCTTTGCCGACAAACGCCTGGCCTTGCTCTGGGGCACCAGCGAGCAGAGGATCCGTGACTTGCGCCACCAACTCGCAATTTTGCCCGTTTACAAGCGGGTTGACACCTGTGGTGCCGAATTTGAAGCTTACACACCGTATCTCTACTCAACCTACGAAGAAGAATGTGAGGCGGCTCCGTCGGATCGTAAAAAAATCATGATCCTCGGTGGCGGGCCAAACCGGATCGGGCAGGGGATCGAGTTCGATTACTGCTGCGTCCACGGCGTCTACGCTCTTGCTGAAGACGGTTTTGAAACGATCATGGTCAACTGTAACCCGGAAACGGTGTCAACCGACTACGATACGTCCGATCGGCTGTACTTTGAGCCATTGACCCTTGAAGATGTGCTGGAGATCGTCCGCGTAGAGCAGCCAACAGGGGTTATCGTTCAATTCGGCGGTCAGACGCCGCTCAAACTGGCCGTTGCCCTGGAACAGGCCGGAGTACCGATTATCGGCACATCACCGGATGCGATCGACAGGGCCGAGGATCGCGAGCGGTTTCAGGAGCTGTTGAACAAGCTGGGGTTGAAACAGCCGGCCAATGGTATCGCACGTTCCTTTGAAGAAGCGGAAAAGATCGCTGAACGAATCGGCTATCCTGCGGTTGTCAGGCCCAGCTATGTCCTCGGTGGCCGGGCCATGGAGATTGTCTACGATCAGCAGCAGTTGCGTGACTACATGCGTTTCGCCGTACAGGCGTCTCCGGAACACCCGATCCTGATCGACAAATTCCTCGAGCAGGCAATCGAGGTTGACGTGGACGCCCTGGCAGACGGGTTCACAGTGGTGATTGGCGGCATCATGCAGCATATCGAAGAAGCCGGTATCCACTCCGGTGATTCGGCGTGCTCGCTGCCGCCGTATTCATTGTCACAGAAAATCGTCAAGGAGATCCGTAAACAGACGATCGCCCTGGCCCTGGAGCTGGGTGTCTCCGGTTTGATGAATATCCAGTATGCCGTCAAGGATGATGAAGTTTACCTGATCGAAGTCAACCCGCGTGCCAGCCGTACGGCACCGTTTGTGTCCAAGGCGACCGGACGGCCGCTGGCCAAGATCGCCGCCCGAATCATGGCGGGCAAGACATTAAAAGAGCTGGGCATAAATAAGGAAATTATTCCCGAACACATCTCGGTCAAGGAATCGGTCTTCCCCTTCATCAAGTTCCCCGGCGTCGATACGCTCCTCGGCCCCGAGATGAGGTCGACCGGAGAAGTGATGGGGATTGACAGGGAATTCGGTAAAGCGTTTGCCAAGGCCCAGCTCGGAGCCAACGTCAAGTTGCCGACCTCAGGCAAGGTCTTTGTGAGCGTTAAGGATGCCGACAAGAAAGCGATTATCGAACCGGTCAGAAAGCTGGTTGAAGCCGGCTTCCAGGTTGTTTCCACCAAGGGGACGGCAGCCTACCTGCGTGCGCATGGGATCACTGCCGAACCGACCAACAAGGTCAAGGAGGGACGACCCCACTGTGTCGATATGATCAAGAGCGACGAAATAGGCCTGGTTTTCAATACGACTTTCGGCGCTCAATCTATTCTCGACTCTTATTCCATCCGCCGCTCGGCGCTGGTATACAATATTGCCTACTTCACAACCATCGCCGGAGCGGAGGCCGTCGTGGACGGCATCCTGGCCCTGCAACGTGAAAACCTTGACGTTACTCCCCTTCAAGAGTATTATTCGAATGACGGGTAGGCAACTCCCCGTCATTATTTGCCTTAAAACACAACTGTTCGGGCGGGTTTTCCCGCCCGAACACTTTTATTGATAGCAAACCAAAAGTAAGGAAAAAGAGTTATGTCGCAAACCGTACCTATGACGCCCGAGGGATACCAGAGGCTTCAGGAGGAATTAAAACATCTAATCCGTGTTGAGCGCCCACGCGTTGTTCAGGATATTGCCGAAGCCCGTGATCACGGAGACCTCTCGGAGAATGCTGAATATGATGCAGCCAAGGAGCGCCAGGGCTTTGTCGAAGGGCGTATTGCCGAGATAAATGGCAAAATGGCCCGTGCTCAAGTGATCGATGTTTCCACTATTGACACGGACAAGGTCGTGTTCGGTGCAACCGTGACTGTCTACGATGATGAATCGGAAAGTGAGTCGACCTACCGGATCGTCGGCGAAGATGAATCGGATATCAAGCAGGGGCTCATCTCAATCAGCAGCCCGGTTGCCAAAGCCCTAATCGGTCATCGCATTAATGACGAGGTGCAGATTAAGGTCCCGTCCGGGATTCGTATTTACGAAATCATCGATATCAAATACCTTTAGCCTGGAGACAAATAATGGCGACTATAACCAAGGACATGACGTTTCACGAAGTAATGGGCAAAAGCCCGGAGGTTGTCAAGGTCTTGGCATCCTTCAACCTCGGCTGTGTCGGCTGCATGGGTGCCCAGAATGAAACCCTGGCACAAGGGGCTATCGCCCATGGCCTGGATGTTGAGGAACTCCTCACCGCGCTCAACGCGATCTTCGACTGATACCTGCACGCTCTCCAATCATCTTCATCACCGCAACGGGGAAGGGGAGATGACCCAGGCGACGAAAGACCAGTTCCGCCAGCACCTTTCCACTCCTGTTGTGCATCTTAAGGGAGTCGGGCCCCGTCTCGCCGAAAAACTCGCCAAGCTTGATATCCATACTGTTGAAGACCTTCTTTACACACTCCCGAACAGGTACGAAGACCGTCGTGAATTCAGGAAGATAGCCCATCTTCGTGACGGCATACACGAGGTGTTTTGCGGAGAAATCCTGGCCTGCGGCGAATCAACGACCTCACGTCGTCGCCGACGACTGTTTGAAGTGGTTGTCAGTGACGGCACCGGTCAGATCGCGCTCAAATGGTTTCATTATCGCAAGGACTGGATGACAAAACGCTTCACGGTCGGTCGACGTGCGGTCTTCACTGGTGAGGTTAAGCGCTATGGAGCTTTACGTGAAATTCATCATCCGGACGTTGAATTTCTGGCCCCCGACCAGTCATTGGCTGACTACCAGAGTTCCGACCCGCTGGCTTTCGGTCGCATCCTGCCGGTTTACCCTCTTACCGAAGGGTTGAGCCAATATGCAGCACGTAAGATCTGGAAGCAGGCTGTCGACCAGTTCGCACAATTCGTTCCGTCTCATTTACCTGGTCATCTCGTGAAAAAGCGTGGCTTGCTGCCTCTTGCAGAGGCGCTTCAGGAGGTCCATTGGCCTTCCAATACCGCCAGCATGGAACAACTGGAAAAGAAGCAGATGCCGGGGCTGCGTTCGCTGGTTTATGACGAATTCTTCTTCCTGGAACTCGGGCTGGCACTGAAGCGTCGTGGGATTGTCCTGGAACCAGGAATTAAATTTGACGTGACGCATAAATACACCCGGCCGTTGGCTGCTTCGTTGCCATTTCGCATGACAAATGCCCAGAGGCGTGTCCTGGGTGAAATCAAACAGGATCTGATGTCAGCGCATCCGATGAACCGGCTGATCCAGGGTGATGTCGGCTGCGGTAAGACTATTGTCGCCCTGATGACCGCGCTCGTCGCCATCGAAAACGAAACCCAGGTCGCCGTGGTGGCGCCGACCGAGATCCTCGCCGAACAGCATTACCTGCAGTTTCATCGTTGGCTGGAACAACTCGGCCTCAGGGCGGCTTTGCTACGCGGCAAGATGCCGGCTGCAGAGAAACGGCAGATACTCGAAGATCTGGGGGCAGGAGATGTCAACCTGGTCGTCGGCACCCATGCAGTTTTGCAGGAAGGTGTCGCGTTCAAAATGCTGGGACTAGGCATCATCGACGAGCAGCACCGTTTTGGCGTGCGGCAGAGGGCAGTTTTGCGGGAGAAAGGCACCAATCCACACATCCTGGTGATGACGGCGACACCGATCCCGCGGACCTTGTCACTCACTTTGTATGGCGACCTGGCGCTGTCAGTCATCGACGAGATGCCTCCGGGCAGAATGCCGGTCGATACCAGGATTGCATCAGATGCACAGAGAGGCAAAGTTTACAGCCGCATCCGGCAGGAGATCGAAAAGGGCCACCAGGTGTACGTGGTTTATCCGCTGGTTGAAGAATCGGAGAAAAGTGACCTGTTGGCAGCAACCGAAGGCGCAGAACAGCTCAAAAACGAGATTTTCCCCGAATCAGTAGTAGGTTTGCTGCATGGCAGAATGAAACCGGCAGAAAAAGAAGCCGTCATGACCCGTTTCAAGAACAGGAAGATTGATATCCTGGTCTCAACGACGGTCATCGAGGTCGGCATTGATGTACCGAATGCTACAGTCATGCTGGTTGAGCATGCCGAGCGTTTCGGCCTGGCGCAACTGCATCAGCTGCGCGGAAGGGTTGGCAGAGGCCGTGCGGAAAGCCTTTGTATCCTCCTGAAATCATACATATGCAGCGAGGATGGCGAGAAACGACTTGAAGTAATGCGTTCAACAAATGATGGTTTTCGCATCGCTGAGGCTGACCTGGAAATTCGCGGCCCGGGCGAGTTCCTCGGCACCCGACAGAGTGGCCTGCCGGATTTCCGGATTGCCAACATCCTGCGTGACGGGCGAACGCTCGAGGAGGCCCGCCAGGATGCATTCGATTACGCGGACAGTGATGAGTTTAAAGATTCAGAGGTGATTCGGGAGGTCCTCAAGGAACGCTGGGGCAATCGACTGGAGTTGGCGAGTATTGGATAAACAAGAATAAAAGAGGATTGATGTCAAGGACTTATCGTTAACTCTGAAGTTTTTCCCTTGCTTTCGCCTGTTCCTCAAGCTCTTCCGGAAAGGTCACTGGTAGCAGAAGGGCTTTCTGCAGTTGAAACTTCTTATCCTCATACCGCTCCATGCGATCATAAACTTTTGCCAAGTTGTACCGATGGGAAATCCTGTCATGCAATTGAATGGCTTGCCATAAAAGCTTCTCTGCTTCAGCAAGGGATGCTTTTGGTATCCCGCCATAAATAATTTTGGCGAAAGTCCTGGCAACCGTCCCTAATCCGGAGACTTTGTAATGCCAACGGCTCAGCACAAGGTAGGAGATATCATCGTTTGGGTTGAGGGTAATGGCTTTCTCGATACTCTCCTTGATCTCCCTTGACTGCCGAACCTGTGCTTTTGTATCGGAGTATTTCGCTTGTGCGCCCAAGGCGATCGCCAGCCATTTGTAGCTGTCGCCGCTATCAGAGTCTGCCGCTATGGCGGTACGGGCATATTCTTCTGATTGTCTGAACAGTTGTAAAGCTTTCTTTTCATCCAGCCGCCCCATCTCGTAATATACCCGTGACAGACGCCAAAGCCTCTCTACAGAATCCGGGCCGCCCATGGAGAGCCCCCCCAACATTTCCAAGGCCTGTTGATTCTCTCCCCGCAACAGCATCTCATCTATCTTCTGAAATTTCGCAGCAGACCCTATATCCTCAGGACCAGGTCCACCGGCAACAGTTAAAAGAGGTATCAGGGTGTAGAGAAGCGCAACTGTAATAATAAGGCTTGTAAATCTCATCTCAGACATCTTAACCAAGAACATTGTGGTCGGTCGAAGGGGCATTCTCCGTGTCGACATCAGTCGTCCGAGAGGAAATCTGCGTTATATTGCCGGCGGCAATCTGGTAAACTCGGTCAGCGACTTCGACCAATGCGGATTGGTGGCTGATCGCCAAAATGGTTAATTGCCCACGAAGTTTTTTCAGTGTCTGGCAGATTTCTGCTTCAGTTTCCGGATCGAGCGCGCTGGTCGCTTCATCTAGTATTAATAACTGAGGACGGTGGACTAGGGCCCTGGCGATAGCAATACGCTGGCGCTGCCCACCGGACAGTTTGGCTCCACGTTCACCAACGATTGTCTGGACTCCCTCGGGCATTGCGCTTATGAAGTCCCAAGCACCGGCCGCTTTCAGGGCATACTCCGCGTCCTCTTTGCTGAATGACGTTTCACCAAGTGTCACGTTTGCAAAGATACTGTCATGCAACAGAATCGTGTCCTGGGGAACATAACCGATCATCTGGCGCCATTTGCGCAGGTCCAACTCAGGTAGAGGGACACCATCTATCAGGACCTGCCCCTGAACGGGCTCAAATAGACCAGTAACTAGGTCAACCAAAGTTGTTTTGCCCGCCCCTGATGGCCCGACGATGGATGTGAAGGTTCGGCTGGGAATTTCGATGGAGATGTTTTTAAGGACAAGGTGTTCGTCATAGCCGAAATCAACATGATCAAGCGAAATGCAGCTCTGAAGGGTTGCCTTGATATTTCCTCCTGCAGGCTCGTTGTGCTGTTGAGCCTTGACGATTTTGTCCTGAAGTGACCAGTAGGCACTTTCGCAGATTGACATCTCCTGGTATTTGCGTTGAACCTTGCCGACCTGGGTTAGCATACGGGCCATCAGAAAGATCAGGACCATGACTTTTGGCAGATCCATTCTCAGGTTAACTAACATCAAGTAGAGTCCGATGATCACTAGGAGAGTCATCAGCGGCTCCTGGATGCCTCTTAAAACCGCTTTACTGAAAACCTGCTTGCGAAGCGCCTTATTCAACTTCAAAGTGTTCGTTGATAGTAGCTCTTGAGCAAGGTTTTCTCGGCCCATGGCCTTGAACGCCTTTAAAGATTGCAGGCTGTCTGAAAGTCGCGCAAGTAGCGACTGTAACAACCGAGTTTGTTTCCTGCCGGCTCTTTTCGCCCTGCTGACCATACGACTTAAGAAAATAAGGACCAGAACCGCCGCAGACATGAAAATCAGTGTTATCTTCCAGGAAACGACCATCGCAACGGTGAAATATGCTGCGGCTTGAATAGCAAAAGCTAGTGCGGTTGACCCCTGTAGATAAGCAGATGAGGCCCGCATGACCTCCGTGCCAGCAGCATTTGCCATGCTTCCGACCTGCTGATTAAGGAAATAACCCCAGCGGGTAGACAGCAATGCTCGCAGGAGGGCCAAGCGCAGATCGGTGGCAACGTGGGCGACTGTATAACCAGCCTTGCGATCGGCAAGCAGCAGCAGGCCACTTCTCAGGATTGCCCCGGCCATAATAACCATCAAAAGCGAACCGACTGTTGCTGGAATACCAACGTATGACAAGGCCGTGGTGATTAGGTTACCAACACCTGAACCAACAGCCTGTTCGGCCGCTGAGCCCGTTGGAAGATCGATGGCTTTTTGCAGCAACGGTAATAGAGCCGTCAAGCCAACTCCTTCGACAATACCCGCCATAACGAGCGCAAAGAGCATCATCAGGCTTTGTCTTGGGTAGGATCGGGCAAATTTAATTATCAACTGCATCGTGAAAGAAATAACTCTCTATTTATCCAGTTCAAGGATCACTTCTCTTGATTTTGATTGAACGCGCGTACAACTTTTGCACATTAACATTTTTCACTATTTATTGTGAAGCACATCACAACACCGAGCCATTCTATGTTACATTAACGCATAACGTTCCCACAAAGCGACAAGCTGTTTGAATTTATATATATTTCCGATTTACTGTTAAGTTTTGGTGTGCACAACCTACTGATTATGTTTCAGCTCATTCTACAGGCTGTAATATTTTGCTCGTTTCCAAGACATCAGAACAATATCACTTCCCTTTTAGCCCATCTGCGATTTTTTGGGGGGGGCCGGATCGCCCTTCGCGCTGTCTGCGCAACCTTCTGGAAGAACGTATACATGCAGTGCCGCCCGGTGGTGAGATTTTGTGGGTGACCTACTACTTCAGGGATGAGGCCCTGGCAGAAGCCCTTCTACAAGCTAAGAGGCGGGGTGTGAAGGTTCGTGTTGCAATCGAAGGAAACCCACGTACATGTGCGGTAAATAGCCGAGTACTTAAACTTCTTGGTGGTAATCGTGGCTTGGGCGGAGGGCTCCGTGCCATAAGACATCGACTGGTCGATAATCGCTTTTTCAGGATCAGCAGGCTGCACGAGAAGATGTACTACTTCAGCCACCCCGTACCCAGTGTAATGGTAGGAACTTTCAACCCTTCTGGAACCCAGCCGGAAGACCCTGACATTATACGCAAGATAGGCGATCAGGACCGAGGGCATAACATGCTGATGAATATCGTTGACCCGGTTCTGGTTGAGGGGTTTCATGAGCATGCTCTGCATCTTTTCAACACACTCCATGGGCCGTGGGAGCGCTACCTTTCGATCAACAACAGGCTCATCTCTTCAGGCAAGACCAGGGCAATTTTCTTTCCCAGGTCAAAATGGGCCGA
>JAFDBW010000308.1 GCA_019313105.1 Deltaproteobacteria bacterium
CCGGAGAACGCCCGGGAGGGAATCCGCCCGTGCTTCGATCCCCATGTCCGCTGTGTGTTCAATAAGTTTGTACATTGTCACGCGCTTCACAGTCTATTTGATTATTATAACAGCACAACGGAAAATGGCCGGTTGAAATATTTATTAAACCGATATGGTAAATTTGAAAAAATGAGACATATTTAATGATAATAAATACGGTAATTTTGCGTTAAATGTGCGCACCCGAAAGTGGATGAAAATATTTTCAGAAAAACCGGTTTTTTAGTTGACAAAACGCTGTTCTAACCTTTATCAAGGAGAGCAATACTTTTATAAAGCGGCTCACAATCGATCACAACATATTGAATTTAATCCGTTTGAGCTTTTGAGTCACAGACACCTAAAGGAGGTCGTTCCATGAAAACTGACCTGGATGCCACCCCTCAAATTCCCGAGGAGATTCTCCAACGCGTGGAGGCCAGAGGGATCAGCCGTCGTGATTTTATCAAGTTCTGCACAGCGACGACCGCCGCCCTGGCATTGCCGATCACGATGCTGCCGCAAGTCGCCCGGGCTGTCGAAGACAAGCGGCCCCCGGTCATCTGGGTGGAATACCAGAGCTGCTCCGGTGATTCGGAAGCCTTCCTGCGCGCCAACCAACCAACCGCCGCTGAAATAATCCTGGATCTGCTCTCCATTGAGTATGCGGATGTGATCATGGCTGCCGCCGGTCACCAGGCTGAAAAATCCAAGCACGACGCCATGGAGAAGTACAAGGGCCAGTATATCCTGATCGTCGAAGGATCGATCCCGACCGGTGCAGATGGCGGCTATTGTACAATCGGCGGTCAAAGCGCCGTGGAAGATTGCAAGAAGCTGGTGCAAAATGCGGCGGCGACAATCGCAGTGGGTTCATGTGCTACCTTCGGCGGCATCCCCGCCGCTGCACCGAACCCGACCAACGCCAAGTCAGTCAGTGAGATTGTTCCGGGTGCCGCGATCGTCAATCTCCCCGGCTGTCCGGTCAATGCCGCGAACCTGACGGCGACCATCGTACATTTCCTAACCTTCGGCAAACTGCCGGCGGTCGACCGCCTCGGTCGTCCCAAGTTTGCCTACGGCAAACGCATCCATGATAACTGCGAACGGCGCAGCCATTTTGACGCCGGGCAGTACGCAGAATCCTTCGGTGACCCCGGTCACCGCCAGGGGCACTGCCTGTACAAGCTCGGCTGCAAAGGCCCGGAGACCTTCCACAACTGCCCGACCGTCCGCTACAACGAGGGCGTGTCGTGGCCCATCATGGCTGGTCACGGCTGCATCGGCTGTTCCGAGCCAGGCTTCTGGGACACCATGAGTCCCTTCTACCGGCGCCTGCCCAAGGTTCCCGGTTTTGGTATTGAAGATACGGCCGACAAAATTGGTATCGGTCTGGCGGCGGCCACCGCAGTGGCCTTCGGCATCCATGGAGTGGCTAGCTGCTTCCGCAAGGGTGATGCCATGGAAGAAGACAAGGTCGTAAAGGAGGACTAACCGATGGCCAAAAGAATTGCCGTTGATCCCATTACTCGCATAGAAGGCCACCTGCGCATCGAAGCAATGATCGATGGTGGCAAGATTGTAGACGCCTGGAGCTCTTCCACGGCTTTCCGAGGTATCGAGACGATCCTCAAGGGTCGTGACCCTCGTGATGCCCATCACTTCACCCAACGCTTCTGCGGGGTATGCACCACGGTCCACTCCATGGCCAGCATCCGCGCCGTGGAAGACGCACTGAACATCCAGATCCCCGACAATGCCCGCCTGATCCGCAACCTGATCATGGGCATCCAGAACGTGCAGGACCACGTGATTCACTTCTATCACCTGCACGCTCTCGACTGGGTCGATATCGTCAGCGCCCTGTCTGCCGACCCTGCAGCCACGGCCAAACTGGCCCAGTCGATCTCAAACTGGCCCAAGTCGAGTGCGGCTTATTTCAAGGGCATCCAGGATAAGGTTGCAGCATTTGCCGGCACCGGCCGGCTCGGCCCCTTCCAGAACGCCTACTGGGGGCACAGCGCCTACAAACTGCCGCCTGAGGCGAACCTGATGGCCGTTGCCCATTATCTGGAAGCTCTGGAATGGCAGAAGGACGTCATCAAGATCCACGCCATCCTCGGCTCGAAGAACCCGCATCCGCAGACCTTCCTGGTCGGCGGCATGTCGATTCCTGTCGATCCGGACAGCCAGAACGCCATCAACGCCGACAAGATCGCGCATATCCGGAAACTGCTGCGCAAGGCCCGCGCATTCGTCGAACAGGTCTACATCCCGGACCTGCTGGCAGTTGCACCCTTCTACCTCGAATGGGCCGGAATCGGCGGCGGCGTTGGCAACTACCTCTCTTACGGCGACTTCCCGATGGACAACAGCCCCGGCACCGGCAGCCTGTTCTTCCCACGCGGTGTGATCATGGGCAAGGACCTGGCCAATGTCATGGAGATGGACGAGAAGAAGATCACCGAATACGTCACTCACTCCTGGTACAACTACTCCAAAGGCGATGACAAGGGTCTGCATCCCTATGAGGGTGAAACGAGCAACAACTACACCGGCCCGAAGCCACCATACGAGTTCCTCGACACCGAAGGCAAGTACTCCTGGGTCAAGTCGCCGCGCTACCTGGACCAGCCGATGGAAGTCGGCCCACTGGCGCGTGTGCTGGTCGCCTACGCTTCCGGCGTAAAAGAGGTTGTCGACACGGTCAATTTCGTCCTCGGCAAGTTGAATGCTCCGGCAACTGCGCTCTTCTCAACGCTCGGCCGTACCGCTGCCCGCGGTGTCGACGCACTGCTGCTTGCTCAGAAGAACGAAAGCTGGCTCGATCAGCTGGCCGACAACATGGGTCGCGGCAACCTGGAGGTGTTCAACAAGGAGAAATGGGACCCGGCGACCTGGCCGAAGGAATCCCAGGGATTCGGTTATCACGAAGCCCCACGCGGTGCCCTCGGCCACTTCATTCGTATCGAGAACCAGAAAATCGCCAATTACCAGGCGGTGGTTCCCTCGACATGGAACGCCGGCCCGCGCGACGCAGCAGGGCAGATGGGCCCTTATGAATCAAGCCTGATAGGCACCCCGATTGCCGACCCGGAAAACCCGCTGGAAATACTGCGGACTATCCATTCCTTCGATCCCTGCCTGGCCTGTGCCGTGCACGTCATGGACGGCAAGGGCACCGAGATCGTCAAGGTTCGGGTCCTCTAAAGGAAGGAGGCGCACACCATGCTTGAAATACATTACGTATGGCAATCGCCGGTTCGCATCTGCCACTGGATCAACGTGATCTCTATGATTATGCTGTCGATCACCGGCTTTTATATTGGCAGCCCGTTCATAACGGCTCCGGACTCATCGATGTACGTCATGGGCTGGAT
Organism: Deltaproteobacteria bacterium; assembly: GCA_019313105.1. Classification (GTDB taxonomy): domain Bacteria; phylum Desulfobacterota; class Desulfuromonadia; order Desulfuromonadales; family BM103; genus JAFDBW01. Next base: position 3,402 of record JAFDBW010000308.1, read on the forward strand.
GAGGTTTCTGCACTTTGCGTTTGCCTACCTGTTTACCGTATCTGTTGCTGCGCGCATCATCTGGATGTTCGTCGGCAATCATCATGCTTCCTGGAAAGCCTTTATTCCATGGATAACGGCCGATGGGCGGAAAAACTTTATCAAGATGTTCCGCTACTACACCTTTACCGGCAAGAAGATCACCTACGAAGTAGGTCATAACCCGGTCGCGGCAACCGCTTATGTCGGCATCTTCGCCCTCTTCATCTTCCAGATAATCTCGGGTTTTGCGATGTACGGTCAGTACGCTCCGGGGGGGTTCTGGAACAGCATCCTCGGCGGGGTGAACGTGCTGGTCGGCAACCAGTGGCTGCGCCTGCTCCACCATGGCGTCATGTGGCTGCTGGCCGGTTTCATCATCAACCACATCTACAGCGGC
>JAFDBW010000309.1 GCA_019313105.1 Deltaproteobacteria bacterium
CTGAAAAGCTTCCAAGCGACCCTGATGGCCATCTGGCCATCAAAAACGCTACGGGCAACGTAAGATCGGAGAACTTACCAAAGAGTACAAAGCAACAAACCCCGCACCCAAAAACGCGGGGGTTGTCAGTGATCTGAGCCCCCATTCTTAAAGACTGGGGCTGGGTGGCAGCGTCAATCAAATTCCTTCGTTTGGTTAACGGCCTGGCTTTCGTCAGGGTTCTTTTTTATCCGCTGTACGTCATCGTTAGTCCATCAGATTCCTCAACACGTAGTTCAGAATCCCACCACTCAGGAAATACTGCACTTCATTGGCCGTATCGATGCGGCAAGTGACAACCAGCTCTTGGCTGCTACCGTCAGCACGATTGATCCGCAAGACAATATCCTGCCCCGGCTCGATCGCCCCGTCCTGACCAACCAGGTCGAAGGTTTCGCTGCCGTCGATACGAAGCGACTTGCGATCATCGCCGGCCTTGAACTGCAATGGCAGGATTCCCATGCCGACCAAGTTGGAACGATGGATCCGCTCGAAGCTCTCTGCGACAACGGCCTTTACGCCGAGCAGCAGGGTGCCTTTCGCCGCCCAGTCACGGCTCGAGCCGGTTCCGTACTCCTTGCCCGCCATGATGACGAGGGGCGTGCCTTCCTGTTCGTATTTTGCCGCAGCATCGAAAATGCTCGTCTGTCCGCCGTCGGGCAGCTGCCTGGTAAAGCCGCCCTCAACACCTGCAACCAACTCATTTTTCAGGCGGATATTGGCGAAAGTGCCGCGCATCATGATCTCGTGGTTGCCACGCCGGGAACCATAGGAGTTGAAATCCGCCGGGCCGACACCGCGTTCCCGCAGGTAGACCCCGGCCGGGCTGCTGGCCAGGATCGAGCCTGCCGGTGAGATGTGGTCGGTGGTAATTGAATCTCCCAGCAGAGCAAGCAGCCGGGCTCCGGAAAAACCGGTCAGTCGGTTTGTCGCCGCTTCACGCACTTCGAAGAAGGAGGGCTCCTTGACATAAGTCGAGCTGTCATCCCAGTCATAGGTCTGCCCTTCCGGGACCGGCAGACTGCGCCAGCTCTCCTCGCCGGAAAAAACATCGGCATATTTTTCCCGGAACATGTCTGCCGAGACCAGCTTGACCATTTCGGCCACCTCTTCATCGCTCGGCCAGACGTCCTTTAGATAGACGTCGTTGCCCTGCGGGTCCTGGCCCAGCGGTTCTGTGGTCAGGTCGATGCAAGTGTTGCCGGCCAGAGCATAGGCGACAACCAGCGGCGGCGAAGCCAGCCAGTTGGCCTTGGTGTGGGAATGCACCCGCCCCTCGAAGTTACGGTTACCGGAAAGCACGGAACAGACCATCATGTCCTGGTCCGTGATCGCATCGGCGATCGGTCCGGTCAAAGGCCCGGAGTTGCCGATACAAGTGGTGCAGCCATAGCCGACCACGTGGAAACCAATCTGATCGAGATATGTCTGCAGGCCGGCTTTCTCCAGGTAGTCCGTGACGACCTTGGAGCCGGGAGCCAATGAGGTTTTCACCCAGGGCTTCTGCGCCAATCCTTTCTCGACTGCCTTCTTCGCCACCAGTCCGGCACCCATCATGACTGCCGGATTGGAGGTGTTGGTACAGGAGGTGATCGCCGCGATGACAACGTCCCCCTGGCTCAACTCATAGTCGGTACCGGCTACAGCCGCAGTGCGATGCGCCGCATCGGCGGGGATCACTGCCTGCGTAGCCTCTTTCATCGCTGTAAGGTCGACCCTGTCCTGTGGTCGTTTCGGCCCTGCAAGACTCGGGTTGACCGTGCCGAGATCAAGTTCGAGGACGGCGGTGTACTCGGGATCGGTCGCACCATCGAACCGCCAGAGGCCCTGTTCCTTGGCATAGGCCTCAACCAGGGCAACCGTTGCCTGATCCCTCCCTGACAGGCGCAGGTAGTCAAGTGTTACGTCATCGATCGGGAACCAGCCGCAGGTGGCGCCGTACTCCGGAGCCATGTTGGCGATCGTCGCCCGGTCCGCGAGCGGCAGCTTGGCCAAACCATCACCGAAAAATTCAACAAACTTGCCAACCACGCCGAACTTGCGCAGCATCTGGGTAACCGTCAGCACCAGGTCGGTCGCCGTCACACCCTCCTTGAGCTTGCCGGTCATGCGGAAGCCGATGACCTCGGGGATAATCATCGAGACCGGCTGCCCGAGCATGGCGGCCTCAGCTTCGATGCCGCCGACGCCCCAGCCGAGTACGGCCAGACCATTAATCATCGTCGTGTGGCTATCCGTGCCGACCAGAGTGTCCGGATAGGCGACATTCTTGCCCTTGACATCAGCAGTCCAAACCGTACGTGCCAGGTATTCGAGGTTCACCTGGTGACAGATTCCGGTCCCCGGCGGCACGACGCGGAAATTATCGAAGGCCAGCTGTCCCCAGCGCAAAAAAGCATAACGCTCCCGGTTGCGCTCCATCTCCTTGTCGACATTATAGGCAAAAGCTTCCGGCATGGCGTACTTATCGACCATGACCGAGTGGTCGATGACCAGGTCGACAGGAATCTGAGGGTTGATCTTCTGCGGATCTCCGCCGGCACGGGCCACGGCGTCGCGCATCGCCGCCAGGTCGACAACGGCGGGCACGCCGGTGAAGTCCTGCATCAACACCCGGGCCGGCCGGAAGGCGATTTCATGATCGGAGGTGCGTTGATCCAACCAATCGACGACTGCGTTGATATCAGCGGCCGTGACGGAATCATCATCTTCATTGCGCAGCAGGTTCTCCAGCAGCACTTTAAGCGTCAGTGGCAACCTCTCGACCCCGCTGCGTGTCCTGGCGTATTCGCTCAAACTGTAATATTCGTAGACGGAGCCGGCAACGTCGAGATTTTTTCTGGAATTAAAACTGTTAAGACTCTCTATGCTCATCGGTATCCTCTCCTTTATCGAGATCATAAATCGGAAAATCTATCGTAACCATTCTACCATAAAGTTGCAGAATCACTTTGTTCGGCACAAATTTACCGGACCTTTTGCTCGGTCTTGCTTTTGCAGTTTTCATCTGCTAGCTTAAAGCATTGATCTGGCAGCCTTGTTGGCCCAGGAGAGACCGATGACAGAGTGGATGAACAATGAAATTCTGGGGATTACCATCGGCCGCTACGCCACGGCGCTTGGCATTGTCCTGGCCGCCTTTATTGCGAAAAAAATCTTTGCCTTCTTTTTCACAAGGGCTATCGTACCCCTGGCACAGAAGTCCAGGCAAGAGCTTGATGACCGCTTCCTGGCTTGCCTGCACAAGCCCCTGGAATTCCTTATCTTCCTGATCGGTCTTTTTGTTGCCGTAGAATTCCTGCAACTCCCCGTTGAACCCTTTGACCTGAAAAAATTCGCTTCGGCGTTGCTCAAGGCCCTGTTCATCCTGGATATTGCCTGGTTCTTTTTCAACATGGTCGACATGGTCGACCATTACCTGAACCAATGGGCGTCACGAACCGAATCGGCCCTGGATGACCACCTGGCGCCACTGGTCCGCAAGACCCTGCGAATTTTCATCGTCATCATGGCCGGCCTCATGGCGATCCAGTCCTTCGGCTACCCGGTCACCGGGGTCCTGGCGTCGCTCGGCATTGGCGGCCTGGCTTTTGCCTTGGCCGCCAAGGACACCGTCTCCAACATCTTCGGCTCGCTGATGATCATCTTCGATCGACCTTTCCATATCGGCGACTGGATCAAGGCCGGCGACATGGAAGGCACCGTCGAGGAAATCGGCTTCCGCTCGACCAAGATCCGTACTTTCGCCAAGACCCTGATTTCCGTACCGAACAACGTCATCGCCAATATGGCGCTTGACAATTTCAGCCGCATGCCGAAACGGCGCATCCGCCTCACGGTCGGCGTCACCTATGACACGTCACCCTCACAGATGCGCGAGGCCGTAGAGAAAATCCGCGACCTGCTGAAAAACCACCCGGCCATTGACCAGGAGTTCTTCCTGGTCAACTTCACCGATTTCGGCGCCTCATCCCTGGACATCATGATTTACTGTTTCACAACGACAACGGTCTGGGGAGAATACCTTGACGCCCGCGAAGACGTCTGCCTCAAGATCATGGACACACTGGAAGCGCTGGGTCTGGAGATCGCTTTCCCAAGCACCACTGTCTACATCAGGAAAGACGACCCTGAAACGGCCGCCGCGATTCCCGGCAAGTCGTAGCAAGCATGTTTTGACGAGGGGAAATCCCCGAGGAGGATGACAATGCGTAAATGGATCGTAATGGCTGTCCTGGCAACGTTTGTCTGTGGCTGTGCACCGTGGATCGGCATCCACAACGTCGAACTCGGCATGACCAAGGCCGAGGTTATGCAGCAGATGGGGAAACCGAACAACGTCTCCGGCAGCGGCAACGAGGAGTACCTCTGGTACACACCGGTCA
>JAFDBW010000310.1 GCA_019313105.1 Deltaproteobacteria bacterium
ACCCGCTCCCGGTAGTCGGCCAGGGCCGCGGCGGGATCCACGAACAGGTCCTTCCGGGTTTCCACGTCGTAGAAACGCGAGGCCTCGTCGAAATCGAACTCCAGTTCGCGCGGGTCCATGACGTTGAAGATCAGCACGTCGTGCCCGTGCGAGGTGAGGTAGCCCAGTTGCTCGCCGAGGGTCTCGACCGGGTAGACCGGCAGCCCGTCAACCAGCGCACCCTCTTCGGCGTTGGCTGCCGGCAGGATCAGACCGTCCAGGTCCCAGCGCCGGGCTGCTGCAGCAACCGGGAGCACACCGCGCCCCGGCTTGATGCAACCATCAAGCGACAATTCTCCCATCAGGAGAAACCGCGAGGACCGCTCAAGAGTCACCAGGCCGGTCGCCGAGAGCAGACCGACCGCCATCGGCAGGTCGAACGCGGTCCCTTCCTTGCGGATATCCGCAGGTGCCAGGTTGATCGTGATGCGACGGGTGGGAAATTCGTAACCGGAATTCTTGATTGCGGACTTGACGCGGTCCTTGCTTTCCTTAACCGCACCCTCGGGGAGACCGACCGTGGCAAACTGCGGCAGTCCCTGGACTCGTCGACCTCCACCTCGACCGGGTAGGCGTCGATACCGAGCAGCGCCCCGGATAAAACCTTGGCGAGCATATGTCCCTCCATTTTGTTATTACATGACCCCAGCGGGGTCGTCATATCAAATTACTTGATGCTACTTGTTCAGGACCATATCTGAACGCTTTTGACTTGACCGGTCTCCAGCCCCCAGAAACCAGCCTCCGTTTTTACCCGGTGTGCTCCAGGTCATCCAGGTATTTCTCCGCAACGATCGCTGCAATCGCGCCGTCACCGACTGCCGTGGCGATCTGCTTGAGGATCTTCTTGCGCACATCACCGGCAGCGAAGACGCCCGTGATCGAAGTCCGGCAATCCGCGTCGGTCAGAATGTAGCCATCCTTATCGAGTTCAAGAATCTTTGCCAGAAAATGTGCCTTGGGCGTCACGCCGATGGCGACGAACATGCCGACCACCTCAAGGGTCTGCCGGGCATCGTCCTGACGGTTACGCAGCCTCAGGCTGGTGACCCCGCTGTTATCGCCGACAGCTTCTTCGACGACGCAATTCCAGACCGGTTCGATCTTGTCGTTGGCAAAGATTCGATCCTGCAGGACCTTGGTCGCCCGCAGCTCATCACGCCGGTGCACCAGGTAAACCTTGCTGGCAAACCGGCTCAGGAACAGGGCCTCTTCGGCAGCCGTATCGCCGCCGCCGATAATCGCAACCGGCACATCCCTGAAAAAAGCGCCGTCGCAGGTGGCACAATACGAGCCGCCGCGACCGGTAAATTCTACTTCACCGGGAATGCCGAGCTTGCTCGGCTCGGCGCCGGTCGTGATAATCACCGCGCGGGTACGAATCTCTTGATCATCGACCGAGACCAGTTTTTCCTTGCCGTGATCGACCAGGCCGGTGACTTCGCCGGTGATCGTTTCCAAGCCGAACTCCTGGCAGTGCTCCTGGAAACGTATCATCAGGTCAGGGCCATCGATGCCTCCCGGGAAACCGGGATAGTTCTCAACTTTGGTGGTTGTCATCACCTGGCCACCGAGGATCATGCGCTCCACCAGCAGGGTTTTGAGTTTGGCGCGAGAGGTATAAAGACCAGCAGTCAGCCCGGCCGGGCCACCGCCAATAATCACGACATCATAAAGGGTTTCACTCATTTGTCTTCGTCCTGTGTCCTTCTGTGAAATAGCTGCCGAAAACTGCCGGTTACCTTAACATAGCTCCTGCGAAAATGGAATCGTCATCATACTTGCTTTACCGGTAACCGGGAGCCTAGAATGGTGACAACAGGATAAAGCCGAAACCATGACCGAACAGACCACATCACCCCCTGACCACCAGGACCATGACCACGGTCATCACGACCATGGGCTGCTGGATAGCGGCATCACGCGCGGCTTCATTGTCGCGATCGGCCTGACCGCGATTACCCTGATCGCCGAGCTGGTCGGAGGCTTCTGGACCAACTCCCTGGCCCTGCTCTCCGACGCCGCGCATGTCTTCATGGATCTGTTTGCCCTTGTCCTTTCACTGACGGCAATTCATCTGGCCAGATACCCGGCCAGCGATACCCGCACATATGGCTGGCATCGCGCCGAGATATTTGCCTCGCTGATCAACGGCTCGACCCTGCTGCTGATCGCTTTCGGAATTCTCGGTGAGGCCTGGGGCCGCCTACTCCACCCCGAAGCGGTCAAGAGCAAGGAGATGTTCCTCATCGCAACGATCGGCCTGGTCATGAACCTGGTTGCCGCCAGCCGCCTGCATGGCCACTCCCACGACGACCTTAACGTACGCAGCGCCTTCCTGCACGTACTCGGCGATGCCATTGCCTCGGTCGGCGTCATCATTGGTGGCATCATCATGCTTTACACCGGCTGGTTCATCATCGACGCCCTGATTTCCGTAGCGATCGTCCTGATCATCAGCTGGGGCGCGATCCGCATACTTCGAGAAGCCGCGCATATCCTGCTGGAGGGCGTACCGTCACACATCGACATCAACGAACTGGTTGCCAGGATGAAGGACGTCGCGGGTGTCAGCAATGTTCACCACCTGCACGTCTGGTCGATCTGTTCACACATCACGGCGCTGTCGGCACATATCGATGTCGAGCCGGACTATCGCTTGCGCCAGAGTGAAATTATCGGTAATCTCGAGGAGCTGCTCGACCACGAGTTTCACATCACCCATACGACGCTGCAGGGCGAATGTTCGAAATGCACGACCGGGCCGGTGATCCAGCAGCTCAAGCACAGGCCGCGCAAATCGGCCGATGACAACCATCATCCACACTAGAGATTCCATGCGCCGTTTGATTAAACCGATTTTCTGGACCTTCCTGTTTCTGGTCATGTTGCTGGTCATCGATCAGTTCTTTGTCCAGGTGCCTCCGGTCCACCCTGCCCACGAAGTCGTCAGCAACTTCTATAAAGACTTCCGCGGCCGCCTGATCGACCTGACGTTCGGCGCTAGGAAAGCTGAGCCGGAATCGGTCGAGGCCGTCATCGAAAAGCAACAAGCAGCAGAGAAAAAGGTTTCAACAACCGTGACGGCTGACAAAAAACCGGCCATACCCGCCAAGAGCAACTCACCGGCAAAATCACAACGCTACATCTACTCCGACGGCAAGGGCGAGCTGCAGTTTGCCGATTCGCTCGAAGAGGTGCCGGACAAATACCGCGGGCAGGCACAACCGATGGGGGAATGACCGGGACGCTTAGCGAGGGACGAGGGACGAGAAAAAACATAAAGCGGATGCCGTTAGATCATGGCCCCCGCTTTTCAGATTCAATCGTTTTTAGCATGAGATTTTCGCGTTCCGCGTCACTCGTCCCTCGTTCCGGCGTCTAAGGAAGTTTCCCGTAAACCTCCGGCCGACGATCATCGTAGCAGTGAATCTGTGCGCGGTAATCCAGCATCTCCTGATAATCTAAAGTTGCGACCAGCTCGGCGTCGGTATCGCCGCCCTCGGCGAGCACCTCGCCACGCGCTGACAACAGCAGGCTCATACCAAAGAAATCGAGCTTGCCCTGGATGCCGCAACAGTTCGCGGCCACAACAAACAGTTGGTTCTCCATCGCTCTGGCCCGCAGCAAAGTCCGCCAGTGCTCCTGGCGGGGTCTGGGCCACTCGGCCGGCAGACAGATAATCTCGGCTCCTTCCAGGGCCATCTTGCGAAACAGCTCGGGGAAGCGCAGGTCGTAGCAGATGGCAACGCCGAGCCGGCCGACCGAGGTCGAAACGACCAGCGTCCTGTCCCCAGGAGAGAGAAAACGGTCCTCTCCCATGGTCGAGAACATGTGCAGCTTACGGTAACGGTCAAGGAGTTCACCCCGGTCGATCACATATGCAGTATTGTAAATCAGGCCATCGGCCTTCTCCGGTAGACTGCCAACCACAACCATACCGAGCTGTGCAGATCTGGCGGAAATCGCATCCAGAACTCTTGGCGTTTCTTCGGCATGCTTTGAAAGCCGCTTGTAATCGTATCCTGCACTCCACATCTCCGGCAGGACCGCCAGCTGTACATTCTGTTTTGCCGCACGCTCGATTCCGGCAACGGCTTTGGACAGGTTCCGATCAACATCACCAAGCGCGATATTGAACTGGACAGCTGCCGCACACAGTCTTTTATCCATGAAACCTCCTTTATAAAACAAGGTTTTACAATAACTCTGCATATTCCTGCATAACCTCTGCAAGGAGCTTGACTGGTGATTATATGCGAGTCGCAAAAGACACACAAGAGCTCCATGATGTATCGGGTTTATCTTGACCGGAACTCAGAAATCATGCTATGACGTGTGGCATTTTGGTAGCTAGACTGATGTTTTAGTTGCCTGCAATTTAATGCTATGTTCCGCATGCAACTTTTATGTTTGATACCCGTTGGGCCAGCCGAGAGAGATGAAAACCAAAGTCGCTACATTTGTAATAATGTTGATATTCTGGGTCGTCTTGTCAGGCATGTTCGACGCCTTTCATATGACCCTTGGCGTGATCTGCTGCATGCTGGTCGCCCATTTCAGCCATGATCTGCTCTTTTACGGTGACGCCAAGTCGACCTGGGGGCGTGGCCTTCTTGGTGTAATCACTTACCTGCCGTGGCTCTTCTACCAGATCATTCTGGCCAACCTCGAGGTGGCATACGTGGTCCTTCATCCACGGATGCTCGACAAGATCGACCCCCACGTCATCCGCTTCAAGACCAAACTCAAGCGTCCGATATCCAAAGTGACCTTTGCCCAGTCGATCACCCTGACTCCCGGCACCATAACGGTCAGCATCCATGACGACAAATTTTCCGTTTACGCTCTGACCCGCAGGGCCAGTGATGCCTTGCCCGGCGAAATGGAAGAGCGTGTGGCCCGCGCACTGGAGTCCGGAAAGTGATGCACTCGTTCTTTCTCGCCACGGGGATCGCACTGGTCGTCCTGATGATCCTGAGCCTGCTGCGCGCATTGATCGGCCCGACTATCCTCGACCGGATTCTTGGCGGCAACGTGATCGGCACCAAAACCACAGTGCTGCTCTTGCTGATCGGTCTGCTCTATGACGACCTGGGTATGTTCGTTGACATCTCCATTGCCTACGCCCTGCTCAACTTTATCGCCACGCTTGGTGCCACCAAATTCTTCCTGCGACGCCTCGACATCTTCATGGAGAAACAGGAACGGGAGGAGAGCTCATGACGATCCTGTCAATTCTCGCCACAATCCTGATCCTGCTGGGGCTATTCTTTTTCTTCGCCGGGACCGTCGGCATCCTGCGTCTGCCTGACTTCTACACCCGCCTGCACGCTGCCGGGAAATGTGACTCCCTGGCGGCGATGCTGATGATTTGCGGGATAGCGATATACAACCTGCAGCCGTTCAGTTTTGCTGCACTCCTGATCAGCCTCAAGCTGTTCCTGGTGGCTGCGTTTGTCTTCATCGCCAGCCCGACGGCGACTCATGCGATCACCGAGGCAGCACTGGTCCTGGGCGTCAAACCTTGGAAACGGACGGAGAAGAAAAGACCATGATCTGGCAACTTGACCTCATGATTCTGACCCTGGTCGTGGCGTGTGCCCTGGTGACGATCAACATCAAGGACCTGCTCGGCGCGTCGGTCGTCTTCGGCATCTACTCCTTCATGATGTGCCTGCTTTGGGCCGAGATGGGCGCCGTCGACGTCGCCTTCACCGAGGCAACCGTTGGGGCCGGCGTCAGCACCATCTTCTTTATCTCAGCGATCTTCAAAACCACCAGAAGGAGCAAAGATTGAAAGGCCTGGCATTGCTCGCAACCATGGTTACCGGGGCCCTGCTGCTGTACGGGACCGGAGATTTTCCACCTTGGGGAGATCCCCAGGACCCGGCCAGCACCTATCTCTCTCCGGTCTATATTGAAAAGGCCGTCGAGCAGACTCACGTGCCGAATATCGTCACTGCAATTCTCGGTGATTACCGGGGCTACGACACCATGTTCGAAACCGTGGTTATCTACTGTGCCGGCATGGCCGTACTCAGTGTTCTACGCAGAAACAGGGAAGATGAAGAGTGAGAGACATCAACGAACATACTCCCGGTGAGGACCTGATTATCAAAACCGCAGTGCGGCTGATGGTTCCCTTTGCCCAACTGTTCGGACTCTACGTTATCGTTCACGGTCACTACAGCCCGGGGGGCGGTTTCCAGGGTGGCGTCATCCTGGGTGCCGCGTTCATCATGCTCGCCCTGGCTTTTGACATGAAAACCTCCCAGCAATACATGACCATTAGGGTCAATACGGTTTTCAACAACCTCGGCGCGGCGATTTTTGTCGGAGTCGGCGCCCTTTCTGCCATTTTCGGCGGACTGTTTCTCGATTACAGTGCACTCGACAAGCTGATCCCGATGGGATCGGTCGAATGGCGCTCGTTCGGTATCTTCCTGGTTGAAGTCGGCGTCGGCTTCACGGTCATGAGCATTATGGTCCTGCTCTACTGGAACCTCAGTTCCGGCGGAGCGATGGATGAGGGATTGTAGTATGGAAGCGGTCATAAGCGAAATTGTCGCCAAATATAATTACTGGATTTACGTCGTGCTGATGATGATCGGCTTCTACGCCATGATCGGCAAGCGCAACCTGGTCAAGAAACTGCTTGGTATGAACATCTTTCAGACGGCCATCATCCTCTTCTTTGTTTCGATCGGCGTCAAGAAGGGCGGTGGCATCCCCATCGTCGACAAGTATCAGGCCCTCGCAGGTGGCGTTGACGCT
>JAFDBW010000311.1 GCA_019313105.1 Deltaproteobacteria bacterium
GATGCTGCGCAGCCCGTTGTGGCCGCCATGGCCGCCACCAATTTTGATGCGCAGTGAACCAAAATCCAGGTCGATTTCGTCGTGAACCACAACCAAATCTCCCGGCTCAACACCGAGAGATTGGAAGGCTGAAGCAACGCTTGTGCCGCTGCGATTCATATATGTCTGCGGCAACAGTATTGTTGCCTCTGTGCCGGCCACCCGCCCGACACCATAAACCCCCTGGTGACCTTTGCGCTTTAGAGCGATCCCGTTTCGCTCGGCAAGTGTAGCGGTGACCATAAAGCCTATATTGTGGCGCGTTGCGGCATATTCAGGGCCCGGGTTGCCCAACCCAACGATCAGTTTCAAAAGAAACCTCTACCTTATGACTCTTCGGCTTCCCCAGATCCCTCTTCGGCAACTTCACCTTCAGCGACCTCACCTTCAAGAGCCTCTTCTTCTTCCGTCTTTTCTACTTCTTCAGCCATACGACCGACCACCGTCAGAACCGTAAAGTTGACGTCGTGTTGGGATTCGACCCCTTCCGGAAGCGTCACCTCGTCAATATGGACAGCGTCTCCGACTTCCAGCTCTTCGACATTGACCTCAATTGAGTTCGGGATGTTGGTTGGCAGACATAGAAGTTCTAGTTCATGACGAACCATCTGCAGCGTGCCGCCCTCTTTTTCCCCTTTGGATTTACCTTGCGGGCTGACCGGGACCATGAAGGCAATTTTCTTTTTCAGGTCAAGAGCATAGAAGTCGACATGCTTGGGTTCCCGACGGATGGCATCGATCTGCATATCCTTGAGGACCACGACCTTGCCGTCAAACGGTCCATCGCCCTTCAGGGTGATCAGAGTGTTCCACCCTGCTTCGGTGGCTGTTGCCTGTTGCAGGGCTTTCGGGTCAACACGAAGATTGAGTGCTTCAATCCCCTTGCCATAAACCACGGCCGGCACCAGACCGTCAGCACGGACTTTGCGAGAGCCGCCTTTACCCGTGCGAACCCGTGGTTCAACGTTCAGGATTGATTTCGCCATTTATCTGTTCCTCCATCCTTAGAGCTTCTTGAGTTTATTGTCTTAAGTGTCCGCTCGCTCAGACGAAAAGCGAACTGACCGATTCGTCGCCATGAATTCGATTGATCGCTTCCGCTAACAGCTTTGCCACGGAAATAATCCTCAGGCGCGGGCATTCAATGACTTTCGCCTCTGCAGGGATCGTGTTGCTGATCAGGACTTCCTTGAGTGAACTTGCATTGATCCGTTCCAGTGCCGGGCCGGAGAGAACTGCATGCGTTGCCGTGGCATGGACATCGCCGGCCCCGTGGGCCTTAAGTGCCGTAGCGGCCTGGCATAGAGTCCCGGCCGTATCGATCATGTCATCGACAATGATACAGGTTTTGCCGTCAACATCACCGATAATATGCATGACCTCGGAGACATTTGCCGCACTGCGCCGCTTGTCGATAATTGCCAGCCCGGCATTCAGACGTTTGGCGAAAGCCCGCGCACGCTCGGTTCCGCCAGCATCCGGAGAGACGACAACCACTTCACCTGAAAAACGGGACTTGATGTCATCGAGGACGACCGGGGCAGCGTACAGATGATCCACAGGGATATTGAAGAACCCCTGGATCTGTCCGGCATGCAGGTCAACACATAGCACGCGCTGGGCTCCGGCCGTCGTAATCAGGTCGGCGACGAGCTTGCTGGTAATCGGGGTTCGCGGCGCAACCTTGCGGTCCTGCCGGGCATAACCGAAATACGGGATAACCGCGGTAATACGTGCAGCCGAGGCGCGCTTTAGCGCATCGATCATAACCAGAAGTTCCATCAAGTTCTGGTTGGACGGCTGGCAAGTTGACTGGACCACGAAAACGTCGCGTCCGCGGACATTCTCTTTGATCTCAACCATAATTTCGCCGTCAGAGAAACTCTTGACGCTGGCCTTGGCAAGAGGGACAGACAGGTGATCACAGATTTCCTGAGCTAATGCGGGGTTTGCGTTCCCGGTAAAAACTTTCAGTTCTTTGAGCACGTTATCACCTGTTGCTGGAGGTCCCAGGCCGTGGACTGGCCAGACTCCATACAAAAATTGACGATGGTCACAGAAGTCCGTCGGCAATCAATCTTTTGTGGCAGGGGCGGCAGGGATCGAACCTGCGAATGACGGGATCAAAACCCGTTGCCTTACCGCTTGGCGACGCCCCTATTCGTTCAACTCGTTACAAATTCACAGTGGGCTGACAACTTCAACCCACCATGCAGTGTCCCCGGAGATTTCTTCCGCCGCCCGTTCGGCGCGGCCATGATCTGCAAACACGCCAAACACGGTGGGCCCGCTCCCGGACATGAGAGCTCCTTCAGCCCCGCTAGCAATCAGACGTTCCTTGATCGTCGTGATCACAGGGTAGTGTTGGCAGGTGACTACTTCAAGATCGTTATGCAGCAGACGCACTAAAGCACTTGTTCCCTGGGGAAACCTCGGAAGTTTAGCGATTGACCTGTGGTGTGTCAACCCCAAATTTTGAAAGGCCCACGCAGTCGAAACGGCAACCCGCGGGTTCACCAGAACCAGCCATATCGGAGGCAATCCTGGCCACGGCTGCAGTTGCTCTCCGACACCTGTCGCCCATGCCGTCTGGCCGTAAAGGAAAAACGGCACATCGGCACCAAGCTGCCGGCCCAAAACCATCAGTTCACTACAGGAAAGGCCGCTATCCAAAAGGCCGTTCAGCGCTGACAGAACAGCCGCGGCATCCGATGAGCCGCCACCAAGCCCTGCCGCCTCAGGGATTTTCTTTTCTATGTTAATCGCCACACTGTACGTCTTGTCCACGTGCTGCAAAAACAACCTTGCAGCGCGCGCTGCAAGGTTTTCGACTCCGGGAGAAAGATTGACACGCGGACAACACACCGTTATATCCGAACCGGGTGATACCGTAACGTCGAGTCGATCCTGCAAACCGATCATTTGCATCAACGTGGCCAGGTCGTGGTAACCATCATGACGCCGGCCAAGCACATGCAGGCAAAGATTTATTTTGGCCGGTGCGTAAACACGTTTGATCATTTTCACACCTTTGAACATCCATGCATGATGACGGGACTTGTAAGTACCCAACAGTCGAAACCAATTTGATTCGGGCCTTCACCGACCAGCTTGCACGGATAAACGAACCTGTTATTTTCGCACACACTATAAGTATAAGAAGAAGGTTTCAACCCAAATCATTCCAGGCAATCAACACCAATTGTCAAATATCGTTTTAACGTCTTTTAATCCCCATGAATATAGTGACTGATTTTCGCCACAATAGGTACTTTTTAGCCTCGCCATAGATGTTCGTATCAATCAAGAATCGTCTGTCAAAACCTTGCAAACATTCATTTTTGTGCTTTTATATTAAAGGTGCAAACAGTATTTTATTCATGGCATCTTCCTTGCGTTAGAGAACTGTTGCAACCACGTAACTTTTGAAGGCATCAGGCCTTTTATTCGCAAACCCCAACACAGAGGAGGCAACACAACATGAAAACTGCAAAACGGTTCCTGTCACTGGTCAGCGCCCTGGCGCTGGTCGCAGCCTTTACCCTGCCCAGCACGGCACTCGCTGAGAAAACCCGTCTTGGTTTTGGTGGCGGCCCTGAAGGGGGCACATTCCAGTACTTCTCCAACGGTATTGCATCCCGTCTTTCCAAAATGCTCCCGGACGTGGAAGTCTCCAACATGGCTTCAGCAGGCTCGGTTGAGAACGTCCGTCGCGCCAATTCCGGGGAGATCGATTTCGGTATCGCCTACTCAGGCGACACCTATCTGGCTCGTAACGGCCGTCTGACCAACGATACCACCAAATATCCGAATGTCATGGCCATGGCATTCCTCTACGGTGCACCAGCTCACCTCGTCGTCCTTGAAGGCAGCGGCATCAAAGAAGTTGCCGACCTCGAAGGCAAACGCATTGCCGTTGGCGGGGCCGGCTCCGGCGCTGCCGCAGCCGCACAGCGTTACTTCAGCGCACTTGGGCTGTGGGACAAGATGAATGTCGAATTCATCGGCTACAGCAAAGCCGCAGCAGCCATCGGTGACGGCCTGATCGACGCCATGTGGGTCTTTGCCGGTTTCCCCAACAGCTCGATCATCCAGGCTGCCGCCAGCAACAAGATCAAGATTCTCGACACATTTTCCGCTGGTGAGAAGGGTGGAGCTTTCGAGCAGTACCCCTTCTACGCAGCTCTGACAATTCCGGCCGGCACCTACAGTGGCGTGGACTACGACGTCAAGTCCTTCCAGGACTCGGCCCTTTGGGTAGCCAGCAAAGACGTTGCCCCTGAGCATGTTTACAATGCCCTGGCCAACATCTACACCAAGGACGGCCTCTCCTACATGGTTAAAGTCAAGAGCACGGCCAAGTCCATGTCGATAGAAGGCGCTCTCACCGGTATCGTCACCCCGGTACACCCTGGCGCCCAGAAGTTTTGGAAAGAGCAGGGGCTCACCCTGACAGAAGCTCAGATGGGCAACTAAATCATCATCCAACCCGGAGGCGGGGCCGCAAGGCCCCGCTTCTTCTCACTGAGTCACATTCAGTTTTGGGCAACCAGGCCCTCATTTCATAAATTTAGGCAGGTAGTCAGTATGGCTGAAGATATCCAAGAAGAATTGCAGACCCTCTCCCCGGAGGAACAGGAAAAACTCAAGAAACTGATGGAGAAGGACTCCAAGTCCTATCGGTCTCCGGTCGGTTTTTTCAAATGGCTGGTTGCGGTGCTCGGCGCCGGGATGGTCCTTTTCTATTTCTATACAGCCGGGCTCGCGGCCGTTGCAACCCAATATCATCGTGGGGTCTATGTCTTTGTTACCTACGTGTTGGTCTTTTTGCTCTATCCTGCCGGCAAGACCTGGATGCGCGTACCGCTTTCATTGATCATCGGCGCCATTTTCTCGAGCGCGATGGCCGGACTCGTCGTTTATGAATCGGTTGACGCATTCCACGCTGATATATCCAGCGGCAATATGGGCCTGATCGGCGCCCTATTAATCGGTGCAGTTATCATCGGTGGTGTCGCGACCTTTATTGACAACATCCTCATGAAGAAGTGGCCGCAGAACCCGACTCTTTCGGATATCCTCTACGCCTTGGCTTCAGCAGCAGTTGTTTACTACTGGATCCATGAATTCGAAGTTTTGAACTACCGCGCCGGTGCAGAGACCAACCTGGATGCCATGATCAGCATCGTCGGCATCATTCTCTCCCTGGAAGTCTGTCGCCGGGTTCTCGGCTGGTCGATGACCTTTATCGGCATCGGACTGTTCCTCTACGGTTATCTCGGGCCTATTTTCCCGGAGATTATTGCCCATCGCGGTTTCGGCATCGAACGCCTGTGCACCGCCCTTTACCTGACAACCAACGGGGTGTTCGGGGTCATGGCCAATGTTTTGGCGACCTACGTCATCCTGTTTATCTTCTTTGGCGCTTTTCTGCATAAATCGGGAGCTGGCAAATTCTTCATCGACTTTCCGCTTGCACTGGCCGGTCGCAGCACCGGTGGTCCGGCAAAGGTTGCTGTTATTGCTTCTGCTTTCTTTGGTTCGGTTTCCGGCAGTGCGATTGCCAATACAGTATCCACCGGAGCCTTTACCATACCGCTGATGAAACGGGCCGGCTTCAGGCCGCACGTTGCCGGGGCCATCGAGCCATCCGCATCGATCGGCGGCATGTTCCTGCCTCCAGTTATGGGCGCCGGCGGCTTCCTGATGGCCGAGTTGACGGAAACGTCATACGCATACATCATGATGATCGCCATCTTCCCCGCCCTGCTCTATTTCTTCTCGGTCTTCTGCATGATTCACTTTGAAGCCAAGAAGCAGGGGATCAAGGGGATCGATGACGATGAATTTCCGCACTGGAAGGATGTCCTAAAAAAACAGTGGTATTACTCCCTGCCGTTAATCATCATCACGATCCTCATGATCATCGGAAAATCCCCCGGGATGGCGGCTTTCTGGTCTGCATTGTCCTGTATTGTCGTAAGCTGGGTAAGGCAGGACAGGAAGGTCTCGTTCCAGGACAGATTGATTTATGTCCCTTTCACGGTTCTGTTTTTTATGATTGTTGGTCTCGGTTATATCGAGCTTCCAATTCATGAAATATTCGGATTTAAAATCCAGTTTTGCATTACCTTATCGGCAACAGTCTGGTGTCTTTTAGTTAGTGCCTTCCGTACAGACATTACGATGGATTTGAAAGGCATATGGGAAGCGATCCTGACCGGTGCCAACAACACCCTGATCATCGGTGCAACGCTCGGCGTCATCGGCATTATCGTCGGCACTATTTCTCTGACTGGAATTGGCCTCAAGTTCTCCGACATCATCATCTCGCTTGCCAGTGGTAACCTGCTCGCAGCAATTTTCCTGGTCGCCCTTGCCTCGCTGATACTTGGCATGGGTGTCCCGGTCACGGCAGCATACCTGATCACGGCAGTGTTGGCGGTGCCACCGCTCATGGAAATGGGTGTGCCCCTGCTCTGCGCTCACATGATCGTCTACTGGTTCAGCCAGGATTCGAACATAACCCCACCGGTTTGCGTTGCGGCCTACGCCGGAGCTGCGATTGCCGGGTCTGACCCGTGGAAGACCGGCTGGACCAGCTTCAAATTCGCCAAGCTATTGTACGTTATGCCGATCCTGTTTGCCTTCACTCCGGCGATTCTGTTCCAGCCACATACGGCCAATGTCAAGGTGCCTAATCTTGGTGATGATTTACCGTTTGCATCGGTCATGTCGGTCGATGTCAAGGAAGGTCAGCACATCGAAAAAGGTGATGTGGTCGCCAAGATCATGATTGGTGATGAAATCCGTGATATCAAGGCAAGACGAGGCGGCAACGTCACCGAGGTGAAGACTTTTGCTGGCGGCATGGTCAATTCAAAAGAAGTGATCATCGAGGCCAATGATCCGGCGACCGGTATGCAGACTGCGTCTTCTTTCTTCTCGGCATTCCTCGGCACGATCGCCTTCTCGGCGACGACCATGTTCTTCTGGTTCCGCCGTACCACGCTGTTTGAGTGGGTGATTCTGGCGGTCGGCACCGTGTTCCTATACTGGCCGACATTGATAACAGATGCGGTCGGCATAGCTTTGGTCGGATTTGTCATCTTCATGCAGATCACCAAGAACAAAAAGGAACACGGTTCTATGCTGGCGCCTAAATCAGGAGAAGAGGGAGTCGAGTGATGAAACAGTTCAACAACATTCTTTTTGCCACCGACTTTTCTGACGCATCAGGCCCTGCAGCAGACTACGCAATGAGCCTGGCGAAACTGACTGGTGCGCATCTGCATGTCCTCCACGTCATCAACGAACTCGATGAGCACCAGCGGGTCATGATCCCACGAGAAGCATTCCAGATCCTGGAGAAGGAGATCGAGTTAAAATCAATCAAGGAACTGAACCGTTTTTGCAAGGAACAGGCATCAGGGCTGAACACGACAACTCATGCCGTAGTTGGCGCTGCGTTTCAGAAGATTCTTGAGACCGGCGACAAGGTTAATGCCGACCTGATCGTCATGGGGACTCACGGCCGCACCGGCATGGAACATGTCATCGTCGGCAGTACAGCCGAGCGGGTAGTAAGGCGTTCGAAGATTCCGGTCCTGACCGTACGCGGTCAAGACTGATATATTTGACACAAGAGGCGGAGCCAGAAACTCCGCCGCAGGCTACTGAAAAAGTTCAGCCAGGCTTCATGACAGAGAGGGCAGCAGATGGTTGATCTGTTGCCCTCATTTTATTCTAGAGTAAAGCTGGCGGGGCCATTCCGCCAGAGGCCATAAACTTGCGAATGCAGCCACGAAGTGCAAAAAAAAAAACAAAATCTTAAAGTCGGCAGTTTGCGTACTGCCAGATGCCTTACTTTTGTCCATGCGGCGACAAAAGTAAGCAAATACCTTTCTCCTTGCGGAGGGCATCTCCTTTGCCAGTTTTCTGAGACATCCAATAACTTCGGAGCTTAATAAGCCGGCCCGTTACAGGGGGGCCTTCCTTTCGGTATGACTTACAGAAGAAAATCTTAAAAGAAGAACTACCACACAACCCTCCATAAAAGGAGGGGCTCACAAGAGCCCCGGGTTTTGCTTTTGTCTTTAAATCGCGGCGGACAAAAAACGAGGGCAACAGATTAACCATCTGTTGCCCTAAGCTTCAGAGAATCCAGTCAGGTAAAAAAACAAACTCCACATCACGTGCGGAGGTTGTCAACAATCTAAGGCGAAGCCAAAAACTCGACCTTTTACTTGTCATTGTTATAAATTATTCCGGCAAGAGTCCCCGCCGACGCATCTCGTTGCGAACATCATCACGCCTGAATCTTAACTCCCGGGTCGTGCTGCTTTCGCCGCTGCCTGCAAGACTCTGATCTGTCCGGACTCCGTAGCCAGAACCGCTGCCCCATGAACCGAAGCTGAGACCTATGCCAACATCACCGCTGCTGGTACGGCTTGAGCTGACAAGCTCGTCACTCAACCTCTGCTCGTAGTCAACAAGTTGCGTGTTGGTCATCCTCAGGTAATCCTGCTCAAGCAGAAATGTAGCTTCGGAGGGTGCGCCCGACATGCAGCCGACCAGAACAAGGCCACAGAGAATTAGTGAGAATGCCAGCGGAGCATAAAATTTTCGGTCCATTCGGCTGATCCGACAAAGCGACAGGAGGACTTAAACTAAACCGGGGTCCATACCCGGTCACGGAGATGGCTTTTACACCACCAGGGAACAGGCGCGACCATTCGTCCCTTGTTGCGAAGCCATCATGCGTCGTCAAAACAGGTCCCGGCAATCAGGGTTACCGGAGCCTCGAGATAACTTTTTAACGAATCCAGGAATTCCGCGGCATCGGCACCATCAAGAATCCTGTGGTCTGCGGAGAGGGTCAGACGGACCATAGGTGCCACGACAAGCTCTTCGTGTTCATCGACCACCACTTCGCCCTTGACCGTCCCCACGGCGAGGACCGCAGCCTGTGGCGGTGTGATAATTGCGGCAAAGGACTCCACCCCAAGCATGCCCATGTTGCTGACGGTAAACGTTCCACCCTCCTGATCTTCATCAGACAGTTTCCCGAGATGAGCCTTTTCTGCAAGAACAGTAGTCGACTCGCCAATCTGCTTCAGTGAGAGCCGTTCGAGATTTTTAATCACCGGATAGTAGAGCCCGCCCTCAGTGGCCACCGCCATAGCCAGGTTGATATGCTCCTGCTCGACAGCCTCATTTTCGACCCAATGACTGTTCACCCATGGGTGTTCTTTGAGCGCCGCAGCGGTGGCCGCGAGGATAAAATCGTTGATCGTTATCCCCAGATCTTTACGGAAACGGATGATATCCGTCATATCAACCGCAATAGTCACAAAGAAATGTGGTTTGTTCTGCCAACTTTCTACCATCTTGCGCTCGATCAATCGACGAATGCGCACGTTTTTTTCGCCATTCGCGTCTGTGCCGCCTGGTGGGTTGTTTTGATTACCTGGTTCGGACATGTCAATCATCCTTTCAAGCCGGAAAAACATTCAGGGCCATCAACCTGACCTGAGAACAATCTGTCCGCCATTGTAATAGAGGCGCCATTTAAATACGACCCTAAACAGACACTGAACCGCTACGACATTTATATAAGGCGTTTCTGTGTCGATAAATTCGTATAGGCAAAGTGGATTGAGACATAAGATCGAACAAGCAGGGAGCAAACAGACTCGGGGAAATGAAAACAAATAAAAAAGCCCGGGACCAGAGTCCCGGGCTTTATATTATGACTAGTGGAGAATCATCCGAGGAAGACATTATGATTGCGGGCGCGGTTGGCCAGAATCGTCGGATCCACGACCTCACCACAGGAGCAGCATTTCCATGCATCAAAGGCACGAACAAAATCATAATACTTTTCAGAGTACATACGACCTTTACACTTGGGACACCTCATTTTACTACCTCCTCACTCATGAAACATCTAATCTGGTTGA
>JAFDBW010000312.1 GCA_019313105.1 Deltaproteobacteria bacterium
GTGACTTGTGAGATTAAGGTGCTTGTATTGATTTTTTGCAAACTTTTTATATAATTAAACTTGTTTATAAAAGCTATACTCGAAAGTAGAGGAGGGAAATCATGAAAAAGGCCATTCAAATTTTAACCCTGCTTTTCAGTGCCGTCCTAATTATAGCGTTGACTTCTTGTGGTGGCGGTGGTGGTTCTGACGATAGTGGGTCCGATACACCCAATCCGACAGTACAGAGTACAGGGACAGTCGGAATTTTGCTGACTGATAAACCGGCTGACCTATCGGTGTTTGAATCTATCAATGCAACTATTGAATCTGTTGAGTTGTTGGGTGGTGATGATGAAGCAAGCAAAGTCACGATTTATTCCGGCCCCCCCAAGACGTACGATCTTCTCAAGCTCACCCATGAAGCGATCCCTTTTACATTCAAAGATGAGGTCCCCGTTGGAACATATTGCAAGATACGTCTGACATTAAGTGATCTTGAACTTGTCTTAGCGGATGACACAGAAGACCCAGATGACAACCTAACCGAGCACCCGAAGTTGCCCGGGAATGGCAAACTGGATCTAGTCGCCAAAAATTGTTTTGAAGTCGGTCCCGGAGAAGTCGTTACGCTGCAGATTGACATAGACGCCGGCAATTCTATCCATATTGTGGAAAATAAAAAAGGTTACAATTTCCGTCCGGTAGTCTTTGTCGATGTCCTTAGTGAAAGTTTCACAGGCAAGTTGGTACGAATTGAAGGAAAAATCACCGATAGAGATGAAGATCAACAATCGTTGTTGCTCTGTGATGTTTCTACGCCGGATGTTTCTACGCCACCCTATACGGACTCCTTGGGTTGTATCGAAGTTTATTTTGGCGAAGAGTCTGCTTTCTTTGACAATAAAAGTTTTGGCGGTACGCCTCGTCCTTTAAATGAATTGTTTGATATAGATATAGGCGAGATGATCTCGATTGTTGGATGGCCTCGCCATTCGGTCCAATCCTCTCCGGATGGCGTCGTAGAAGATCCATATCGACCGTATATGGAACTGGATGCGCTCGTTGCAGAACTGGGTGCTTTTTTGACGTTAAATGGAAATGTTACAGAGGATGCAGATAGTTCAGGATTCTACATGAATGTAAGAACAGGAGAACCCATCCTCACCGATTCACCCATAGGTGTTGTTCTGCAAGGGGCCCCTGCCGGAGGCAATGGGACGCGAATCGTCTCCAAATCAGGTTTACTCCTCGATTATGAATCTATAGAGGTCCCTAAAATGGTTCAGGTTGATGGCATCCTGGATTTGGACACAGAACCTTTCTTGTATGCGGCCTTGGTTATTGTTGATACAAAAAGTTCAGAAACCTAGAAGGTCACTGGAACAATTTTGGAAGTTAACCCGAATAGCCTGTTGCTCACTCCGGATACGGAAACTGTTTGTGGAGTGGCGGTCGATCAAATCACTGTTGGCTACTCATCGGAGACGGACTTTTTTACCGTTTTCATAAACGAACCGGTTACGATAACCCCTGGCGATAGCGAGACATTAGAACCAGGACAATATGTCGGTCTGAGCATATCCTGTGTACCGCCAGTGTACAGTGCTGAAACTATCATAGTTATTAATGAACAAAGTCCCTAGTTATCGTCTGAGTGAACTACCACGGGCTCACGCCCGTGGTCGTGCACTTTCCGTGGCTATAAATTCAGAAAGAACAGATCAGCTTCAAACCAATCGATACCGAATCCCAATTCACCTCATTCAATCTTGTAGATAAAACGGTGCCGTCTGTAAGATAAACTCGTTCAGTACCGGCATCAGTTTCCCAATCCTGGTATGTCCCCTGGAGACCTATTTGCCAGTTCTTAGATAATAAATAGTCAATATTGAAGTCTAAAAGGACACCAGAGCCATCCGCCTGGTGATCAAAGCTTCTGGGGTGCTGAAATTCTTCTCTCAGATTCCAGTCTGCCACAGCAGAGTAATCAGCCCAGTGATACTCAATTTGAGCCGAGACTTTTAATGTCTCCCCGATCAGAGATTCAAAATATACGCCCAACCATGGCCCCTTCCATTCAGTTTCATAGCGACTATCTAAGCCTGGGTATGAACCGATGGGAGGGATTTCAATATAAGCGTCTGTCAATGTCAAATTCTGCTCGTGGTAGGAATAGCCGATTAATGGAACGATCGAGTATCGGGGATTATTGAAAGTTAGATTAGGGCCAAAGAAAAGAGAGATGTCTAAGACGTCTCCATCATCAGAGTTGCTTGTTATCCTCGAGAACTGGTTAGTTCGATTATCTCCTAAATAATCTGAGTCTGTATTTTTGCCATGAAATATTTGTCCATAATCAAATTTAAAACCCATAAAAAAACCAAGCAAATCGTAATCATTTCTTGATACTTCAAATTTTGAATCTAAACCAAGCTGCCAGATTTCTAAATTGCTCCATGTCAGTTCAGATAGAACGGTGGGGTTGTTGCCTTCGATGTTTCCTGCCTTGTTCCAATCTAAATCGTCATTTCGTAATCCTGTCGAAAAACCAATATCAGCTCTTTTGATAAATAAAGGTGTCCTGTCATCTGCATAACTGCTTGACAGGCAAGTCGATATTATAATGAATATCAATAAAATATTTCGTATTAAAAAAAGGCGTATTTTAAAGGTCATGATTCAGCATATATCCGAACGGGGGTTTTCGCATATTACAGGATAAAAACGCCCTAGTGAGGGGGGTGCAATGAATATCTAGATTTGAGTTAAATATATAAGGATCACATTAGGATTAATGTGAATTAAATCACAGTATCTGAAAATTATTGTTCACGACTTCTGAGAAAAAAGCAGGGTGTTCTTGATAGGGCTATTCAGGACTCTCTTTAATCAAAAAATATGACACCCGGGTCAATTCCAAGTGTCCATTTCTTGTTTATCAGTGATTTCAGGATTTCCTAGTTACTGTCGAATTTTCTTACAGATGGGGAATCGATAGACAGGCGCCGGACTAAAAGCCCACAGTCACAGATGGTTAAACATTCTGGTACATCTCTTGCTTCGAAAAAAAATTGGGCGTACTGAGAAAATCTTCTCCAAAACCTCCCAAAAGTAAACACCATTACACCGTCTTCGATTAGGAAGTGTTTATTGGAAAACCACTCAAGTCATCAACCGGTCAGGAGATACCAGAGGTTCAAGGCACAAGAACGTGCCTTAGTTTCCCTTCCCCTGGATTCTGAAGATTTGCCGTACCATATTATTGATATATGCGAAGGTGGCCTCTCTTTCCGTTATCTCGGTAAAAAGATCAAAGCCTCGAAAATACCACCAATCAATCTTTATTATGAATATGAGTTGATCGTCGGGGACCTGCCAGTGAAGGAGGTGTCTGACTATCAATTGATCGACGACGTTGTCCCGGTTCGTCGCAAAAGTCTCTGCTTCGAATCACTCAGCATGGAGCAACAAAATAGACTCTCGTTATTTATTAAGCGCTTTACTAAACCACCCTTAGACAGGCCGATTCACTAGAAAGAGGCAAAATGGACTTCCCTTCCTGGGTGGACCATCCTTTAAAATCTCGACTTCCGCGACGAAAATAGGGTCTTAATAAGCAAGGTATTTTCACATCAAGAGATCTTTGGCATGATCACAAAAGTAACCTTAAAAGTAGCCTTAAATATGTTTTCAAAAGCGACCAGGGATAAATACCGATTTGAGATGCCCTACAACCTTTATATAGAGATGAGCTATGGCGGTAAAAAAAGGTTGGGGAGATTGGTCAATTTAAGCACCAAAGGGGCTTGTATTGAATTTATGGAAAGAGGTGGATTGCCTCCAACTAACTCCGGAACGATACTTCAGTTTCTTTTGCCTGAACAGTACAAACCCTTTTCCCTTGGAGCCACAATTGTTTGGATCCAAAAACTGACGGACGATACGACCTCTCGATTTGTCTACTTAGGAGTAAAATTTAAAAATCTCGATGCGAATACTTATGATTGCATATGGGGTTTTATCGTTAACAGCACTGCTGACACCTAATCAGGCGTGTTATTGATAGAGCAATTTAAGACGCCCATTATCTAAACAAAATGGCCACATGGTAACGGGTGGCCATTTCTTGTTTATCACGATTTACAGTAACACACGGATGATGAGCAGTCAGCATGCTTATCCATCAGGAGTGATTTCAACAGTAAAGCCAAACACCCTATTCATATTTTGCTGTTTTTTATCGACTGAGGTCTCGACTTCATCGCTTATCGATGACATCCAGCCGCGTTGTGTAAGCACCCTTGCCTTGCTGCAATGATCGTTTAAGCTCTTGATAGGCACCATCTTATTGGAGGCACAGGGATGGCAACAGGAGTGGAGAACAGATTGCTCGAGGCCATGCAGCGACCAGGCTTCTACGACCACCCGGTGGCGCAGGTCGAGCTTATCGAGACACACATCTCCTGGATCTTTCTTGCAGGAGAATTTGCCTACAAAGTGAAAAAGCCGGTTAATTTCGGCTTCCTCGATTTTTCAACCCTAGCCAAACGCCATCACTTTTGCCTTGAGGAGTTACGTCTTAACCGTCGCTTCGCACCGAAACTCTACCTGGATGTCAAAACAATCGGTGGCGAACCGGCATCTCCCAAAATGGGTGGCGCTCCAGTCCTTGATTATGCCGTACAGATGAGACGCTTCGCGCAACAGGATCAACTGGACCGGGTTCTGGAGAGAGGATGCCTAGATAGCCAGCAGTTGGCCAGTTTCGCCAGCATGATCGCGCGAGTCCACCAGGCGGCAGCCGTGTCTGATGTCGGGCAGCCCTATGGCACTCCGCAATCGATCATCGAACCGGTCATTGAGAACTTCAGTCAGATTCGTTCTCTTCTTTCTGCAACGAAGTGTCATCAATTGGGTGAACTGGAAGAGTGGAGCCGCAGGTCCCATGACGAACTCCATGGGCTTCTGCAACAGCGCAAACGAGACGGGTTCATTCGTGAATGCCATGGCGATTTGCACTTAGCCAATATGGCCTGGATTGATGAAGAACCAATTTTGTTCGACTGCATTGAATTCAACGAAAACCTGCGCTGGATTGATGTCATCAACGACATCGCTTTTCTGGTCATGGATCTGGACGATCGGGGTCAGAAAAAGTTGGGCTGGTCCTTTCTGAATCACTACTTGCAGGCAACCGGTGACTACCAGGGTTTGCAACTGCTTCGTTTTTACGAAGTGTACCGTGCCATGGTTCGCGCGAAAGTAAACTGTCTGCGTCTCGCCCAACCAGGGTTAAGTGATGCAGAACGCACGCAGGATCGGAAGCTCTACCAAAGCTATCTGATTCTGGCCAGGAACTACACGACGAAGCCAGCCAAAGGAGTGATCATCACTCACGGACTCTCAGGATCAGGCAAGAGCACATTTGTTAGAAAGCTGGTGGCCAGTTGCGGCGCTATTCACCTTCAGTCCGACCTGGAACGCAAACGTTTGCACGGCCTGACAGCAAGCATGGACAGCCATTCACCACCCGGTGGCGGAATTTACGACGCCAGGGCTAATCTCGCAACCTACGAGCGGCTGCAGATGCTAGCCGAGACAGGGCTCACTGCGGGCTACTCCGTGATCGTCGACGCCGCTTTCCTGAAAAAATCACAGCGAGACAAGCTACGCGATCTCGCTGCAGGCTTGCATACCCCACTGGTTATCCTCGATTTTGCTGTTCCCGAATCAGAATTGCGCCGACGTATTAGACAACGGATCAATGCAGGGGGTGATGTCTCTGAAGCGAATGAAGAGGTGCTGAATCACCAGATGATTGAACAGCAACCTTTAGATGAGAATGAACAACAATTTGTAATAACCATCGTTCCCGACACGACTCCTGCCGAGGCTGCCAGGTGTATTTCTGAACGGTTCAACAACAACTGGCGACATTGCAAATCACCCTGAATTTTTCCGCTTGTA
>JAFDBW010000313.1 GCA_019313105.1 Deltaproteobacteria bacterium
AAAGGGCGCCCCTCGCGGTTGTTCTCAACGATATATTGCCGCATGGGATCCCCGAAGCTTTCGATCAGGTAGCGTAAATGTCCGAGGAGTGGGAAGTTGCGCAACAAGCTGTGCCTTTTTTGCGTCAGGTCCCAGAAGCCGAGGAGCAAGAGCGGTCCGAGCAAAAGCAGCGGCCAGAAGAACAGACTTTGCCACAGGCCGGCCAGGAAGCATAGCAGGGACAGGACAGCGACCATTTGCAAAGGAAGCAGGCGGATGCGATGGTTCATGGCTTACCCTCCAGTAGTATTGCCTTGCGGCTTTCAAATCGCTTGACGTGTTTCTCTCAGGGCATTTACGTCATCCAGCATAAAAGGTTAACGACAATTTTATCAAGCTATGCATTGATGATGAGGTATTTATGCCGATTTATAAAAATATCACACGGACAAATTCAACGTTACGCCGATCAGAAGCCCTACTTTCCTGCAAAATCGGCGTATAAGTCTAGAGGTAAATCAAAAATAACAGATGTATGCAAGAAACGATAAGACCGGTAAAATGACCGGTCTTATTATTCGTAACTATTGAAATATAATAAACTTGGCGGACGAGAGAGCCCTCGTCCGCCAAGTCAGCACAACACTTATGATTGATCAGGCCATAAGCGTATCAACCGCCATCGGTCCTGCCGAGGTCTTCCTGCTCGAAGGCGTCCTGATCAGGGGTCAGGTCATTGGCACCGGTGCCCGGCATGATCTCGAAGCCGAGATCGAAGTGCACCAGCATACCTTTTAGCTGCTCATAGGGCTCACGATTGCCTTCCAGCTTAGCCTTGCCTGCTTTGATCTGGTCATCGAAAGTCACCGCTCCCATCATGGTTTTCTCCAGGTCCGAGCGGTTGATGGTCACCGTCAGGTCGGCATCGTCAACCTGGTATCCGGCGATATTTGTCAGAGTTCCGTTGCTCAGTTCGAGAACAAATTTCTCATCGTTATCCGGTGTGACAAGGTTGATTTTGAATGCCTTGCCATCCGCCTTGTCGCTGTCGAGCCGAACACCCAGGAAGTCGAGCCAAAGTTCCGTAGTCATCGCCTTGATCATGTCAGGCCCGGAGGATTTGGGCGAAGCACCATCGGGAATCCCCGAACGAAGTTCATAAGCCGCGGCCAGGAAACTGTTGCGCACACTCGGGCTCTCCTGCTGGTAGCCGATCTGTTCGAACACGTCGGCCAGCAGATTCTTGGCTTGCTGGTTCTGCGGCTCAGCATAGACCAGCTTGTTGAGGATTTCCTGGGCCAGGCGATATTTGCCCTGGTCATAGAGTTCCTTGCCCTTGGCAAGGATCGGCTCCGCCCCGCCCATCATCTCAACATAGAGTGAAGCCGAGTCTTCCGGAGACAAGGGAATCAGCGTGGTCGGGTTGCCGTCCCAGTAACCGAGGTAGCGATTAATCACAGCCCGGCTGTTATGCTCAACCGATCCATGATAGCTGCGTGCCGACCACTGCTGCTGCAGGCTCTCCGGGACTTCGTATACGTTGTGGATCTGGTTGATGGTTACACCCTGGTTGGCCAGGTGCAGCACGCCGTTATTCAGATGGGCATAGGTGTCGCGCTGCGCCCGCATCACTTCCTGGATGCGCTCATTCCCCCAGCGCGGCCAACTGTGTGACGCAAACATGACCTCGGCGTCCTGGCCGAACAGATATAGAGCGTTGTTGATTTGCTTGGACCACTCCAGGGCATCACGGACCAGGGCGCCACGCAAGGTATAGATATTGTGAATCGTGCCGGTAATGTTCTCTGCCGCCCAGAACGCTTTCATGTCCGGGAAATAGGTGTTCATCTCTGACGGGGCTTCGGTTCCAGGAGTATTCTGGAAAACCATTTTGACACCATCGACTGTCATTTCTTCGATGTCGTCCTTGATGATGACATTCGGCGCGATCAGGCCCAGATTACCGGCGGCAGTATTTTTGCCGATCGACTGGTCGACGTGTCCGAAAGGACTGCGCGGTAGAAGAACACCATATTGCATGAACATACGACGGTTCATGGCGTTGCCGGCGTAGACGTTTTCCGCAACGGCATGGTCCATGAAACCGACCGGGGCAATGATCTTGACTTTGCCGCTTATCACATCAGCCTCGTCAACCACGCCGCGAACCCCACCGAAGTGGTCGGCGTGGGAATGCGAGTAGACAACCGCGGTGACCGGGCGCTCGCCGAGCTGCTCATTGATGAACTTCAGCGCCGCTGCAGCCGTCTCCTTGGCCGTCAGCGGGTCGAATACGATCCAGCCCTTTTCACCCTTGATAAACGAGATGTTGGCCAGGTCATAGCCACGGACCTGGTAAATCCCCGGGATGACCTCGAATAGGCCATAGTTCATGTTGAGGATTGCGACACGCTGCAAAGAAGGATGGATGCTGTCGAAGTCCTTCCCTTCCAGCAGCCAATCGTAACTGCCGATATCCCAGGCAACATGGCCTGCCTCGGCCATGATCTGCTTGTAGTCAGGCTCGGCGATAAAGCCTTTCCGGGCTTCTTCAAAATCACGCTTGTCTTCAAAGGGCAGGTTTTCGCGTAATTCGTTCTGCAACGCGATGGTGTACTGGGAGGGCATTTTGCCTTTGGGATGGAAATGTTTGCCAGGATCGGCCTTGACGATCTCACCGCCACCGGCTGCAAAACCGCTGATAGCCTGGCTCATCAATATAACCATGAGCAAATTAACTCTGTATATATGCGACATTTGAAACTCCTTTAATCATATTTTCTGTTAATATTTACTGAAAGAATACCTGATTATTTTTGTAAGTTATTAGGTTGTAATCTTATAACATGCAAAGATTGAGATGCAAGCCCAGGTGTTCTTTTTCTGGGATAGATTTCAAGTTCGGCCAACAAAAGAGATACCCTCCGCAAGGGAAGGCACTTTGCATATTTTTGTTGCCGGACAAAAGTATGGCGTCGGGCGGGACGACCCGCCGGTTTTTCTTTTTACTGCAAAACGAGAATGGCCCATCCGTTACGGATGGGCCATTTACAAATTGAGGTCAGTTTTTTTATATACCTGGGATACCTATCGGCCCAGGTAAGTCAGGGATGCAACCCGTTGCTAGCAGTAGAATGGTCAGCAAGAGTAAAGCTAGAAAAATCTGTTTCATGAATGACTCCTTCTGGATTTTCAGACTTACCCAAGCGGCATTTCAATAAATTTTAGTAAGACTAAATTTTCGTTTGCGGAAAATTCACACTTATTAAGTGTATTCCTATTTATTCCGTGTTTCTTGTACAAAAGAGTGCTTTTACCAGCGCCTCACCGGCCCGGTATCGACATGAACGAAATTCGATTTGGGATAATAGCCGACACCGCCGCGGCCCAACTCCAAAGCTGCTTTACGCAACTTCTTGAGAGGGACATTCGGAATTCTCAAATCAATCGCCTTGCCCTGCATATGATAACTGCGCTTGGCGACACCGCTGCTGTTACGGCTCATCTTTGAATTTGTTTCAGGAGAACGGTAGCCGGAGATGATTTCAATCGGACATTGGCAATCGAACT
Organism: Deltaproteobacteria bacterium; assembly: GCA_019313105.1. GTDB lineage: Bacteria > Desulfobacterota > Desulfuromonadia > Desulfuromonadales > BM103 > JAFDBW01. The sequence goes on from JAFDBW010000313.1 coordinate 3,550, forward strand.
TGTCTTGTAGCGCAAACAGCAGGTCAATTGCATGAGGGTCGATCGGCTTGACAGAATCAGCGCGATGATCACGCAACAGGACGTTGATCTCACTCAGGGCATCCTGAAGGTAAACGCCCTGCTCCCAATAGGCAACCTTGCGCAATGTCTCGCCGGTATGGGTATTGTAAAGACTCAAGGAACGGAGTTGGTTGCCAGACAGACTGTAACGCGCCCAAGCGGGGAGTGGGCTGATACAGGCAACGGAAGCCAGCAGGCCAATCTTGAGAAGTTGCCTCCGGCTGACAGGGGGCGCCAATTTATTTGTTTGATCCTTAAACATTAATTTCAGCATGACCTGTGAAAAAAGATTTACGAAACAATAAACTTCGTGATTTTAATCAGCAAAAGGCGTTCCAATCCGGAAAACGATAGCGCTTCTGTTCGTAAAAAACATTCGGAAGGTATTTAGTCTAATAATTCCAGATTGATAGAGACATGTCGGAGGATAATCAACCTGCAGAGCCGGTCAAAAGCTGTCGAACAAACCGCTAATAAACGTTGCCGGGTGACGCAATTGTGTCACCCGGCAACGTTTTTAACACAGCGAGAATTATGGTTCAACTGTATTGTTTTCTAACTATAGGCGCGTTTCAGGAGAGTTCGAAAGCAATCTTCAGAACAACCTGGTACTCAGTGACCTTGCCGTCATCACTGATATGACCCCGTACTTCCTGGACCTCGAACCATGAGAGCTTCTCCAATGACGACTTGGCCCTGTCGACTGCACTCTGGATTGCTCCCTCAACACTCTTTTCCGACGTGCCGATAACCTCTACCTTCTTGTAAACGCGCGACTCACCGTAAGACATATGTTCCTCCACATCTCTGGAATGTAATGATGCAACGTGTGGGAGTAGAAACCCATCACGCACCAAATGATTCTAACAGAGAGACAGGAATATGCCAGAAGCTGTTACGGAATCCGTCCCAATCATCAACGGTTACTCGCCGAAAGTGTTAAGATGGACATGGCCGAAAGGCAGATTCTCCGGAGGATGACCGGCTTTCTCCTCTGCCGGGTAGCCGATGCCGACAATGCATTCGACAACATGATTATCCGGAAGGCCCAAAAGGTCCTTGACGTAGCTTTCCGCAGAGGATGTGGCATCATGCGGACGTAGGCGAACCTGGACCCAGCAACTGCCGAGACCGAGTTCTTCTGCGGTCAATTGAATGACGATAGCTGCGATCGAGCAGTCTTCGGTCCAGACATCACTCTTGCCAGCATCTGCCGCGACAACGATCGCCAGGGGAGCATTGGTTAAAAAGGCCGAGCCGTGCTCTTTGGCAATGCCGAGTTTTTGCAGCAGCTTCTGATCGTTGACGACGATGAATTCCCAAGGGTTGCGCCCGCGCGAGGTCGGCGTACGCACTGCAGCCTCGACAAGAGCTTCAATCTTGTCGCGCTCAACAGACTGCGGCTGGAATTTACGGATACTTCGACGCTTGCGCAACAGGTCCAGAATTACAGAGTTCATGGTCAATTAACCTCCAGGTAGTTGTGAATAGCTTCGATCGAGCTCTTATCTATGGACTGGATTTCAACATCAAAGC